>NZ_JBSFHA010000021.1:0-129131 GCF_053596855.1 Streptomyces sp. NPDC001617 | reverse complement strand
CCGGGCAGGTCGTAGAAGGTGAAGACGGACTCGCCCCAGCCGGGGCCGGTCAGTCCCTCGGTCTCCTCCGGCAGCAGCCGGGCGCCGGTGGCGACCACGAGGACGTCGTACGTCAGCCGGATGCCACCGCCGAGGTGCACCGTCCGCTCGTTCAGGTCCACTCGCTCGATCCGGGCCGACTTGTAGTCGATGCCCTCGTTCAGCTGCCGCGGGCGGGAGCGGACCAGGTGGCGCGGCTGGGCCAGCCCGAAGGGGACGAACAGCAGGCCGGGTTGGTAGACGTGGTCGTCGTTCTGGTCGACGACCGTGATCCGGAAATCCCGCTCGCCGTGAGCACGCTGCAGGCGGTTGGCGGTCATGGTGCCGGCGGTTCCGCTTCCGAGAATCACGATGTGTTTACCCATGCCTCCACAGTGCTGCGGGGGATGAGGCGGGGTCAGGGGCCGATGGTCCCCCGACCGGTACCCACCGGGGTATGCCTTCACCCGGCCCCTGCGCCTCGCGCAGCCCGCTTGCCTGCCGCAAACCCGCTGATAAAATACCCAGCAGGGTATATCGCCACGCCAGCTTGCACGAGGCCCGAACGGCCCCTGTCGCACCCCGCCGGCCTCTCGATCCGCCGCACCCTCCGCGGTCGAATGGGATTCGGCAGTTATCGGCACCAGCGAGAAGGGCCCGGCCATGACCGGCAGCACGCAGCAGATCCTCGGCACGAATCGGCCGCAGAACGCGGACGTGCACAGTTTCGAGGTCACCCACGTCGAGCGAGACGCCTACGCGGTGGACATCCGCGGGCACCGCCTCCGGGTCGACCAGCCCATCGAGGCCGGCGGTACGGACACCGCACCCACTCCCACCGAGCTGTTCGCCGCCTCCCTGGCCACCTGCGTCGCCTTCTACGCGGGCCGCTTCCTCCACCGGCACGGCCTCAGCCAGGCAGGACTGCGGGTCCATACGGAGTTCACCATGGCCACCGACCGCCCCGCCCGGGTCGCCTCCCTGCGCGTCGTGGTCGTGCCACCGCCGGAGCTCCCCGAACAGCGCAGGGCTGCCCTGCTGGCCGTGGCCTCGCGCTGCACGGTGCACAACACTCTCCACCAGCCGCCCGAGATCGACATCGAGCTGGAGCCATGAGCACGTCCCTGGCGCCGGCCTCGTCGGCACTGCTGGAGCGCATCCGGGGCGGACTCATCGGGGACGACGAGGTGCTGGACGGCCCGTACGGCCCGAAGCGGATCGTCTACGCCGACTACACCGCCTCCGGCCGCGCCCTGGACTTCGTCGAGGACTTCATCCGTGAGCAGGTGCTGCCCGGCTACGGCAACACGCACACGGAGAGCTCCAGCACCGGTCTGCAGACCACCCGGCTACGCGAGGACGCCCGCCGGATCATCCGCGACGCCGTCGGAGGTACCGAGGACGACCTGGTGATCTTCTGCGGCTCGGGCGCCACCGCGGCGGTCAACAAAATCGTCGGCATCCTGGAACTGCGCCGCCCGGAGAAACCTCCCGAGGCCCAGCGTCCGGTGGTCTTCGTCGGGCCGTACGAGCACCACTCCAACGAACTGCCCTGGCGCGAGTCGATCGCCGACGTCGTGGTCATCGACGAGGATGCGGACGGCCACATCGACCTCGCCGGGCTCGAAACGGCCGTGCGGCGGTACGCCGACCGGCCGCTGCGCATCGGCAGCTTCTCCGCCGCCTCCAACGTGACCGGCATCCTCACCGACGCAGACCGCATCGCCCGACTGCTGCACGCACACGGGGCCCTCTCCTTCTGGGACTACGCGGCCGCCGCACCTTACGTCCCGATCCGCTTCACGGAGAGCGAGCCCGGCGCGGGCGACCACAAGGACGCCCTCTTCCTGTCACCGCACAAGTTCGTCGGCGGCCCGCAGACTCCGGGTGTCCTCGTCGTACGCCGTGAACTGGTCCGCAACAAGGTGCCCACCGCGCCCGGCGGCGGCACCGTCGCCTTTGTCGACCCGCTCGGCCACCGCTATCTCGACGACCCGGTCGCTCGCGAGGAGGGGGGCACCCCGGCCATCGTCGAGTCCATCCGCGCCGGACTGGTCTTCGCCCTCAAACAGGCCGTCGGCACCGACACGATCCAGGCCGCCGAGGAGCGCCACTGGCGGCAGGCGCTGGCCCGTTGGGACACCAACGCCCGGATCGAGATCCTCGGCAACCACCACGCCCGACGGCTGTCCATCATCTCCTTCCGCATCCGCCACGGCGACCACTCCTACCTACATCACAACTACGTCGTCGCCCTGCTCAACGACCTGTTCGGCGTCCAGGCCCGCGGCGGCTGTTCGTGCGCCGGACCGTATGGCCATCGCCTGCTCGCCATCGACGCGGCCACCTCGCACGCCCTGCTCGACGAGGTCGCCCACGGCTGCGACGGCATCAAGCCCGGCTGGGCCCGGGTCAACTTCAACTACTTCATCAGCGACACGGTCCGCGACTACCTCATCGACGCCGTCGACCTGATCGCCGCGCACGGCCAGCGGCTCCTGCCCGACTACCGCTTCGACCCGCACACAGGGCGGTGGCACCACCGCGCCGGTGCCGCTGATCCCCCACTGCGCCTGACCGACGTGCGCTTCACTGCCGACGGGCGCCTCACCGCGCCGGCCGTCCGCCACCACGGGCGGGGAGAGGAGGCACTGGCCGGTCAACTCGATCGCGCCCGCGAGGTGTTCGCCTCCCGCTCCGACAGTCTGGACCACGGCCCCACCGGGCTGCCGGCCGACTTCGAGCGCATGCGCTGGTTCCCGCTGCCGCCCGTCTGCCTGGAACAAACCCGGACCGGCGCCGGTTGAACCGATATACCCCACCGGGTATAAGAGAGGAGACCGGAAGCCATGCCCACCAGGGAACTGACCAAGGACAACTTCGAGGAGACCGTCACCGGTTCGGAGATCGTGCTGATCGACTTCTGGGCGGCCTGGTGCGGACCGTGCCGGATGTTCGGGCCCGTCTACGAGAAGGCGGCCGCACGCCACCCCGACATCGTCTTCGGCAAGGTCGACACCGAGGCGCAGCCCGAACTCGCCGGGGCCTTCCGGATTTCGTCCATTCCCACCTTGATGGCCGTCCGCGACCGGACCGTGCTGTACTCGCAGCCGGGCGCGCTGCCGCCGCAGGCGCTGGAGGAGCTCATTGGCAAGATCCGGGCCGTCGACATGGAGGACGTGCGCCGACAGGCTGCGGGCTCGGCTGGAGCGAAGTGACGTTCGGGGCACCCGGGGAGTGTCCGCGGGTGCCCGCGAACGCACCGCTCAGCGGCTGCGCAGTGCGGCGAGCGCGGCGTCCAGGTCGGCCGCGCGCGGGCGGTTGTGGGGCAGCTTGCCGAGGACGACCGCCATCCCACAGGTATTCGTGAGGGCGGAGAAGACCAGGCCGCCCGCAATGCCGGCCGCGATCAGCAGGAGGGCCGGATGCACGACCAGGCCGAGCAGGAGGCCGAGCAGGACCAGGCTGCCGGCGGTGAAGCGGACCTGGCGTTCCATGCTCCAGGCCGCGCGCGTGTCGCAGGCGGCCGGTGTGTGCAGGTCGTGCCCTTCGGCGGCCCAGGCACCGGTGCCGCCGGCGAGGGTGGCGGTGGTGACACCCTGCTCGGCCAGCAGCTTGCAGGCGTTCTCGGAGCGGGCTCCGGAGGCGCACACGACCAGGACGTCACCGCGCTCGGCGGCGTGCCGTATCTCCGGCAGGGCCCGCCGGATGTGGTCCAGGGGGATGTTGAGGGCGCCGGGCAGGTGACCGGAGGCGTACTCGGCGGGCGTACGCACGTCGATGACGGTGAGTTCGTGCAGCCGGGTGCGGGCCTGGTCGGTGCCGAGGGCGGCGGGGGTGGGGGAGCTGGTCATGGCAGATGTGATCCTTAATGGTCGACGCCGTCCCGAACCGGGACGTACAGTACCCCTAGGGGTATTTTTTCGAGGAGTGATCGTGGAACTGGAGCTCGAGGGTGCGGACCTGAAGGCCGTGCTGAACCGGCTGCGCCGCGCGCAGGGTCAGATCTCCGGTGTGATCCGGATGATCGAGGAGGGACGCGACTGCGAGGACGTCGTCACACAGCTCGCCGCCGCCTCCCGCGCGCTGGACCGGGCCGGTTTCGCGATCATCGCTACGGGCCTGCAGCAGTGCGTGACCGACATGGAGTCGGGCCGCAAGAACGGTGAGGATCCGGAGGCGATGCGCGCCCGGCTGGAGAAGTTGTTCCTGTCCCTGGCGTGATCATGCGCGGTGGCCGCCTCACGCGACCGCGTCCATCAGCATGAACGCGGCCACGGCCAGCAGAACCAGGGCGAAGATCCGCTGAAGCACGCGCCCGGAGACCTTCGCCGACAGCCGCTTGCCGTCCCACGCACCGAGGATCGCGGCCCCGACGAACGGCCCTACGACCGCCCAGTCCAGCCCTTCGACCGTACCGGCGCGCGTCGCCAGCGCGGCCAGCGAGTTGACCGTGATGACCAGCAGGCTGGTACCCACCGCGTTCCGCATTCGCATACCCAGAACGCTCACCAGCGCCGGTACGGCGAGGAAGCCGCCGCCGACGCCGAGGACGCCGGTGACTGTGCCCAGCCCGGCCCCGGCGGCCGCGGCCCGCACCGGCCGTGCGGGCACGGCGCCCTCCGCGGCCGGCCCGGAGCGCAGCATGCGCAGCGCGGCCGCTCCCGCGACCACGGCGAAGGCCGCCGTCAGTACGGCCGCCGGGATACGGGCGGACAGCGCGCCGCCCAGCATCGCCGGGCCGATCCCGGCCGCCGCGAACAGCAGCCCCGTACGCCAGCGCACGTTCCCGTCCCGGGCGTGCGCGACCAGCGCGGTGGCCGAGGTGAGCGTGACGATGACCAGACTCGCGGTCGTGGCTCCGACCGGACTGAAGCCGAGCAGGTAGATCAGGGCGGGGACGGCCAGCACACTGCCGCCGCCCCCGAGGGCGCCGAGCGCCAGACCGATCACGGCCCCGGCGGCCAGGGCGAGTATGAGAGCGCTCACGCGATGGTGCCGTTTCCGCCGGCTATGTTCACCACCGGCAGGCCCACGACCGCCCAGTCGCGCATCCCGCCGATCACGTCCACGGCCACCGCGCCGCTGGCCGCCAGCAGTTCGGCGGCCTGCCGGGAGCGGTTGCCGGAGCGGCAGATCACGATCAGGGGCCGCGCCTGGGCCGCCTCGGGCAGTCCCGCCCCGGCGGCCAGGGCGGACAGTGGCAGGTGCACGGCTCGGGGAGCATGCCCCGCCTGCCATTCGTACGGCTCGCGCACGTCCAGCAGCACGGCGTCACCTCCGCTCTCGGCGGCGTTCCCGTGGCCGGTGTGCGCGGCCGCCTCCTGCACGGTCACCCGGCCCGGGCCGCCCCGGCCTCGTCGGAAAATGCTCATCTCGGTTTCTCGCTCCTGTTCGTCACGTCGGTGCGGAAGATCGGCGGGGGTCTGTGCGGCGCCTCGCGCCGTCAGGGGTTGCGGACGGTGAGCCCGGCCTTCTCGGCCGCGTCGAAGGAGTCGTCCACGGCGACGACGTCACGGCCGGCGGCGTCCAGCAGGGAGGCGGCGATGGCGGCGCGCATGCCGCCGGCGCAGTGCACCCACACCTCGCCCTCGGGGACCTCGCAGAGGCGGCGGTGCAGCAGGTGGATCGGGATATGGACCGAGCCCTCGACGTACCCGACCTCCCGCTCCGAATCCCGCCTGACGTCGAGGACGACGACACCCTCAGCCGGATACCGGCCCGCGAGGTCGGCGAAGGTCGCCCGAGGGAAGGAGACCGGCTTGTCGCCGTCGCACACCCAGTCGGCGGGTTCGCCGGTGGCCGCGGCGGCGGGGCGGTCGATGCCGACCCGCACCAACTCGCGCTGGGCGGCGGCGAGCTGCTCGGGAGACTCGGCGAGCAGCGTGACCGGCTTGCCCCACGGGATCAGCCAGGCCAGATAGGTGGCGAGCTGCCCTTCGGCCTCGAAGTTGAACGAGCCGGACACATGCCCCGCGGCGAAGGCGACACGGTTGCGCAGGTCCACCACCCACTCCCCCGCCGCCAGCCGGGCGGCGATCTCCTCGGCGTCGGCGACAGCGGGCGGGGTCAGGTCGACGGGCGCGGGTCCGGCGGCGTTGGCCGGGCCCATGTGCGTGTAGTAGGCGGGGATGTCGTCCAGACCGGCGAGCAGGTCGGCGACGAAGTCGTCCACGTTCCGGGTGAGGGCTTCGTTGGAGGCCTTCTCCTTGCCGATGGTCGTGGCGCTGCCCTCTGCCTGGGAGGAGGAGCAGAAGCTGCCGAAGCCGTGCGTGGGCAACACAGCCGTCTCGTCGGGCAGTTCGGCGGCCAGCCGGTGCGCGGAGGCGTACTGCGCCCGGGCGAGCCGCTCGGTCAGCCGCGGCTCCACGAGGTCGGGGCGGCCGACGGTGCCGATGAGCAGGGAGCCGCCGGTGAAGACCGCGATCGCCGTGCCGTTCTCCTCCAGCACATGGGAGGTGTGGTGCGGGGTGTGACCGGGCGTCGCCAGCGCCCGCAGGGTCAAGCCGGCCTCGGTGTCGACCTCCGTCCGGTCGCCGTCGTGGACGGGTACGTGCTCGAAGGAGACGCGAGCCGCTGCGGGAACCAGGTAGGCGGCGCCGGTGAGCCGTGCGAGCTCCGGGCCGCCGGTGACGTAGTCGTTGTGGACGTGCGTCTCGACGATCTGCGAGATCCGCACGCCGCGCCGGGCCGCCGCCGCGATCACCTGGTCCACGTCACGGGGCGGGTCGACCGCCACCGCCGTCCGCTCGCCGCCCGCGAGATAGCTCCGGTTGCCGAGCCCCGACACCTCGATCGTGTCGACGAAGAACACGAGGTACTCCCTTCCAGCAATGAATTACCCCAGGGGGTATGCTTTCGACGGTAGCATGAGTACCCCGGGGGGTATTTTCAAGGGCCGGGGAAGCCCCGGGAAACGCCTCACGAGTGCCTCGCACACGGCCGGACACCGTCCACGCCACGCGAGCCGACCAGAAGGACCACACCATGCGCTACGACCGCACCGTCCACCTCGATGCCGACTTCGCCACCGCCGTCGCCCGCACCCGCGACGCCCTCGCGGCACAGGGCTTCGGCATCCTGACCGAGATCGACGTCACCGCCACCCTCAAGGCGAAGCTCGACCACGACATGGAGGACTACGTGATCCTGGGCGCCTGCAACCCGCCTCTCGCCCACCGCGCCCTGGAGATCGACCGCACCATCGGCCTGCTCCTGCCGTGCAACGTCGTCGTCCGCCGCGACGGAGACCGCACCGCCGTACAGGCCCTCGACCCGAACACGATGGTCGCGCTCACCGAACTCGACGCCCTGCGCCCGGTCGCCGAGGAGGCCACCCGCCGCCTCGACGCCGCCCTCGCCTCCCTCACATCCGTTGAGGAGAAGGGCTGACGGCAATCCCCGGGCGAACACCCGCCGACCCGCGCCATCCGTTCTTCGGCCTGGCCCGGATCGACAGCGGCGGAAACGAGTAGGCCCGCACCGCTGTGACCGGCCGGTCGGCCGCGTCACGTGCCGTCGAGTTGACGCATATGTGCGTCATGATGCCGACGAGGACGAGGTGTTCCGGCCCGTCTGCCGCAGCTGCGCATCCAGGTCGGTCTTGAAGAGCGAGCTGGGGTAGTGCTTGACGACGACCGGCTCTCCGAGACAGGCGCCACCTCGGCGGATCCTGCCGTTCTCCACGGTGAGGTCGTACGGCGACCCGTCGCCTGCGTCGTGCGTGAGGTGAAGACCAGGATGCCGGGCTGCACGCGCCCGGCACAGCAGAACGTCAACCCGTCGCCGCCGTGAGCCGGTCAGCAGCCATGCGTGACCGGGACCGGGTACGTCTGTGCGCAGACCAGGCCAGGCGGTGCTGCGGCCCACTGGCCGGCGGCCGTCACCACGGTCGGGCCGGGGCCGTTCGGCCCTGGCGAGGTGCGCCGGACCGCCGGATCGTGGGAAGCAGCGGACACGGGAGGTGTCGTCGTGACCAGCACGATTCTGTCTGCGTCGGACCCGGACCATGACCCGCTGTTGCGCCGTCTGATCCGCGAGGTCCAGTCTGTCGGCCTGCCTGCGGGACCGGCTGACCCGGCGCCGGTCACGGAGGCCGAAGTGGCGGGGCTGCCGCCGGTCGTGCGGCGCTACCTGGGGTTCATGGGAGTCGTCGGCCGGCCACGGGTCCGGTCGCTGCGTGCCCGGTTCGCCGGCCGGTTCCGGCTGCGCCCACGACTGGGCTGGATGCCCGCCCAGGCCTGGCAGTACAACACGAGCCCCGATATCTCCAGAGTGTTCGTCATGCGCGTGCGCCTGGCCGGCGTCGTGCCGATGGTCGGCCGCGACACCTACCTGGACGGTCACGGCCACATGCTGGGCAAGCTGTTGGACCGGGTGACCGTGGTCGACGGCCACGGCGACGAGTTCGACATCGGCGAGCTCACCACCTGTCTCAACGACGCGATCCTGGTCGCGCCGTCGATGCTGCTCACCCCCGCGACCACCTGGAACCCGGTGGACGACCACACCTTCGAGGTGAGCCTCACCGACGCAGGCCGCACCGTCCGCGCCCGGGTGTTCATCGACGAGCGCGGCGCCCCGTACGACTTCAGCACCACCGACCGCTACGCCGCCCTGCCCGGCGGCCTGGTCCGGGCCGAATGGCACACCCCGGTGACGGACTGGCACATCGTCGACGGGCGGGCCGTGCCGGGACAGGTCGCCGCCGTCTGGCACCTGCCCGACGGACCGCTGCCCTACCTCACCGGCCGGCTGACCCATCTGGCCCACAACGTGACGTTGCCGTCCCTGGCCGGTGCGGGGGCCACCGATCAGCCGGCGCCGGACCACCCACACCACGGGACACTCTGATGCGAAGTCTGACGACACCACCTCGCGCGCCCGCTTCGACGCGCTGTCCGCCCACCGTCTCCCAGTAGGAGTCCGTCAGGTCGCTCTGGCTCTTGGGTTTGGGCTGGTGGTGGACGTTCTGGGCAACGGTGGTGTGCGGTACGCAGGGCGGTGGATGGACCGCCGAGCGGCGACGGTTTCGCGAGCACATCCGGTACGAGGCTGGCGAGCGGTTCGCGCGTGGTGAGAACACCGCGGGGATGGCGAGGGAGCTGCGGGTCAGCGAGCGGTCGGTGGAACGCTGGCGGCGTGCGTGGCGGGAGGGCGGGATGGACGCTCTGGCCTCCACGGGACCGCCGAAACTGCCCAGGCTGTCCGACGGCGAGTTCGCCGAGTTGGAGAAGGAGCTGGCTCTCGGACGTCGCCAGGGGTCGACTTCCACGGGGAGCTGGTGACTCCGCGGGGGCAGGTGAGGGTGTGTGTCTCCCGGTTGGGGACGAAGTCCGCCTTGGTGAAGCCGGGATGTTCGCGGGCCCGGGGGTCGGGACGGACCGGACCGGTCAGCACGAAGCCGTGGTCGTGGGCCGCCTGGTGGATCGACTCGGGGGTGACGTGTCCCGCGTCGACGAGGTGCTCCAGGCTCGTCGCGACGGCGACGGCGACGGCGACCGCGTCCTCGTCGTCCGCGCGGGCAACTCCGGCTGCGGCCTCGCCGTTGACGTCGCCCAGCACCGCCTGGATGCCGACATCGTCACCCGGCACGGCTCGTGCCGCCGGAGCAGGACCTGATCAACCGTCTGACGGCCCGTCTGTCGATCGGCGAGTGGGACGCCTACCCCGGCCTTCCCGAGCCCGAGGGCGCGACTCTCGCCGAGGGCCGCGCGGTCGTCAACGACCTTCTCCACCACTGGATCCATCACGGCCGGATCACCGTCCGCCCCTGCATCGAGCGCTTCGACGGCATCATCGTCCACTTCGCCGACGGCACGTCCCGCGACCACGACACCGTCCTGTGGGCCACCGGCTTCAACGTCCGTCTCCCCTTCCTCGACGACACCCTGTTCCCCTGGGCCGCCGGTGCGCCCGCGCGGTGTGCGGGCAGATCCCGGTCTACGGCACGCAGGCCGAACTCGTCGCCAAGATGATCGAACTGCACCACCAGGCCGGCCCGGCGGAGCGCTCCCATCGCGCAGTACCTGGTGTCCTTGCAGCAACCCGAGACGGGTACTCCCTCTCAGGAATTCACCGTTCGTGGACCACGCGCCCGTCGAACACGGTGAGGTCCACCTCCACCCGTGTCATGTCGTGCGGGTCGAGGCCGAGCAGCGGGCGGTCGAGGACGCACAGGTCGGCGGCCTTGCCGGGTTCGATCGTGCCCTTCCAGTCGTCGGCGAGGTCCTGCCAGGCCGCGTTGGCCGTGTAGGCACGCAGGGCGTCGGCGAGCGGGACGCACTGGTCGGGGCCGCTCTGCCGGCCGCTGGCCCTGGACTCGCGCAGCATCATCGAGGCCACGCCCTGGCGCCAGTCCGGCTCGGTGATCGGCGCGTCGGAGCTGGAGCAGACGGTGACGCCGGCCTCCATCGCCGACCGCACGGGCCACTGGTAGGCCGAGCGCGTGGGTCCGACGACCTGGTCCATGAGGTCGGCGATGGTCCACTTGATCCCGGGGTTCATGTTGACGCCGTAGCCGCGTGCGGCGAGTTTGGCCAGGCTGTCCGCGCCGATGAAGTCGCCGTGGATGACGTAGTGGCGGGCGTCGGGGCGAGGTGCGGCCTCGTCTGCGGCGATGAAGGCGTCCACGACGGTGTCGATGGCCCGGTCGCCGGTGACGTGCACGCCGAGCTGGAAACCGGCCTCGTGGGCGAGGCGGATCATCTCGCGCAGCTCCTCCACCTGGAGCGCGGGGCTCTCGCCGTGCACGCACAGCGCGCCGTGGCCGCCGTCCGGGTAGGGCTCGTTCATCCAGGCCGTGCGGTTCGGGGGCACCCCGTCGGCGAAGATCTTGACGCCGATGGCGTTCAGCAGCCGTGGGTCGGCGGACTTCGGGCGGCGCAGCTCGGCCAGACCCTTGCGTACGTCGTCGGCGGAGCCGCCCATCGGTGCGGGCAGCAGCAGCACGCTCACCCGGGCGTCGAGCAGGCCCTCGGCGGCCAGTTCGGCGTACGCGGTCCAGTTCTCGGTGCTCAGGCCGCCGAACAGGGTTCCGGCGCCGCCGGGGCCGAGGCCGGGCTCGGTGTAGCTGGTGATGCCCCGGGAGTGGAGTTCGCGGATCACGCCCTGGATGGCCTGCCGGCGCTGGGCGGTCGTCGGGGACGGCAGGGCCGCCTGGACGAGCCGCTGGGCGGCCTCGCGCAGGATGCCGGTGGGCTCCCCCTCGGGGTCGAGGTCGATGACGCCTCCGGGCGGCGCGACGGCGTCCCGGTCGATACCGCAGGCGCGCAGGGCCGCGGTGTTGGCCCAGACCATGTGGGAGGAGAAGTCCGTCAGGCAGACCGGATGGTCCGGGGCCACCGCGTCCAGGTCCCTGCGGTGTGGGAAGCGCCCCTGGTCCGCGAGGCACTCGGCGAGGTAGCCGGGGTCCCAGCCGAGGCCGACGATCCATTCTCCCGGCGGGGAGGCGCGCACCGCCGTGCCGACGGCCGCGGCGATGTCGGCGATCGACCCCACCGACGGATGACCGACGTCCAGGGCGAACGGGGGCTTGGTCATCCCGTAGGCGGCACCGTGCAGGTGCGAGTCGTTGATGCCGGGCAGGACGGTCCGCCCGCCCAGTTCGACGACCCGGGTCGTGGACCCTGCGAGCGCGCGCATCTCGGCGTCCGTGCCGACGGCGACGATGTCCCGGCCGCGTACGGCCACGCCTTCCGCGACGGTGAAGGCGCGGTCGACGGTGAGGACCTGGCCTCCGGTCAGGATGAGAGTAGGAGCGGTGTCGCGCACGGCAGACCTTTCCGAAGGGGAGCGGAGGGGAGTCGAAGGGCACATGGTCAGCGTCCGGTCCGGGGTGCGAGGTACGCCAACCCGGCACCGGCCACCAGCGCCACGCCCTGGGTCATCTGCTGCCAGAACGTCGGCACGTTCAGCAGGGTGAGGCCGTTCTGCAGCCCGCCGAGGAAGAGCACGCCGAGCAGCACGCCGAGGATCGAGCCCGAACCGCCCGTGAGCGCGACCCCGCCGATCAGGACGGCGGTCAGCGCGGCCAGTTCGAACCCGGCGCCGGAGGTGCCGGCGACCACGCTGTCCAGCACCGACGCCTTGATGGCCCCGGCCAGCGCGGCGGCCGCACCGGTGACCACGAACAGCGCGAAGGGCGTACGGCGGATGTTGATCCCGGAAAGGTGGGCCGCCTCCCGGTTGACGCCGATGGCGAACACGTGCCGCCCGGACGGGGTGAACGCGAGGAAGAGGGCACCCGCGGCCAGGACGAGTACCGCGATGACGACCGGCGTCGCGATTCCGGCGATCTTCGCCCCGCCCAGCCATGCGAAGCGCGAGCCGAAACCGCTCAGCGGCAGCGGGAAGAGCTGCTGCGCGAAACCGCGTACGGCCGTCAGCATGCCCAGGGTCACGATGAACGGTGACAGACCGAGCCGACAGCAGAGCACGCCATTCACGGCGCCGACCGCAGCGCCCGCCGCGAGCGCGCCCAGGACGGCGACGACAGGCGGCTGTCCCCCGCTCGCCAGCCGGCCCGCGACGACTCCGCCCAGGGCGAGCGTGGAGCCGACCGACAGGTCGAGGTAGCCGCTGATGACGAGCAGCGCCAGCGGCACGGCGACGATGGCCAGGGTGGCGGCGTCGGTGGCGATACCGCTGAGGTTGGCCGGGGCGAGGAAGCTGCCGGTGGAGACCTGGAAGACCAGCACCATCGCGGCGAGTACGACGAGCAGGGGGTGACGTCGTACGGCGGTCAGGCCGCCCGTGGCCAGGACACGGGCACGGGGGCGGGACAGGACGGTGTCGGCGGTGGTCATGCTGCTCCTTCGGCGGGCGGGGCGATGCGGCCCGGGTCGCTGCCGGCGCCCTGGTCCGAACGGTCTCCTCGGTGCGAGGCGGCGTCAGGCGCGGGGGCCGGGGCATGGACGGCTGACAGCAGGGCCTGCTCGGTGAGGCCGGCGCCGGACAGCTCGCCGACGACCCGGCCGTCGGCGACGATCAGGCACCGGTCGGCGAGGGCGACGACCTCCTCGGGGTCGCTGGAGGCGAACAGCACGGCCGTGCCGCGTTCTTCGGCCAGCCCTGTCACCACCTCGTAGATCTCGTGCCGGGCGCCGACGTCGACGCCCTGGGTCGGCTCGTCGAGCAGCAGGACCTCGACGTGCCGGGCGGAGTTGATCCAGCGGCCGAGGACCAGCTTCTGCTGGTTGCCGCCGGAGAACGCGCCGGCCGGCAGCGCCGGCCGGGCGGGCCGCAGTCCGACGGCCTCGGCCAGGGAGCCGAAGACGCGCCGCTCTGCGCGCAGCGCCCGCACACCCGAGCGGGCAAGGGGTCGGATCGACGGCAGGAGCACGTTGTCCTGCGCGGTCAGCGACGGGAAGAGGGCCTGGGCCCGTCGGTCCGCGGGCACCAGGGCGATCCCGGCCGCGAGGGCCCGCGAGGGCCGGTTTGGGGCCACGGTGCGCTCCCCGACCCGGATCGTGCCGCCGCCTGCCCTTCGCCTGCCGAAGAGGGTCTCCAACAGGCGCGTACGCCCGGAGCCGATGAGCCCGAAGAGGCCGACGCGTTCTCCCTGGCCGACCGTGAGACTGACGGGGCCGAAGCCGGGTCCGTGCAGGCCGTCGACGACGAGGCGGGGTGGCGCGGCGGGGCGTGCGGGACCGGGTGCGGGCCGCGCGGGCCTTTCGTGGGGGCGGCCGGCGATGGCCGTGACCAGGTCGCCGCGCGAGAGCCCGGAGACGGGCGAGTGGTGGGTGACGCGGCCGTCGCGCAGCACGGTGACCGCGTCGGCGAGCCGTTCCACCTCGGACAGCAGGTGGGTGACGTAGACGATGGCCAGCCCCTCGGCGCGCAGGTCCTCGACCCGTTCGGCCAGGGCGTCGCTCTCGGCGCCGGACAGCGCCGCGGTGGGCTCGTCCAGGACCAGCACGGACGCGCTGCGGCTGAGCGCCTTGGCGATCTCGACCAGCTGGCGCTGTCCCATGGGCAGGTCGCCCACGCGGTCGCGCGGGGAGCAGGTGGCGGCGACGCGCTTCAGGAGTCCGGCGGCCGCCTTCTCCTGGGAGCTTCTGTCGACACGGCCGTACCGCGTCCACTCCTGCCCGAGGAAGATGTTCTCGGCGACCGTGAGCGCGTCGACCACGCTCAGCGTCTGGTAGATGATCGCCACGCCCGCGGCGATCGACTCGCGCGGAGTCAGCCGCGTACGGGGCGATGCGCCGATCTCGATCGTGCCGGAGTCGGGTGGGAAGGCGCCGCCCAGGCACTTGATGAGGGTGGACTTGCCGGCGCCGTTGTGGCCGAGCAGGGCGTGCACCTGGCCTGCGGGGACGGTGAGGTCCACCTCGGCGAGGGCCTTGACTCCGCCGAAGGACTTGGTCAGTCCGCGGATGCGGAGGTTGGGGGTCGTCATGGCAGGGCCCTATGCGTTCTGGGCGAGCAGTCGGTCGATCTCGGCCGTGTCGCCGCGCTGGACCAGGGTGATCGGCACCTCGGCACTGGGGTCGGCTTTACCGGCTGCGACCGCCCGCGGGACGTCGACGATGGCCGCCGCGATGTCGTTCGGCGCGAGGGCGGCCGAGGCGCGGTAGAAGGTGCCCTGCTTGACCGCGAGCAGGGAGGGTGCCGAACCGTCCTGTCCGCCGACGAAGGTCTGAGGGTCGTCGTGGGAGCGGCCGGCCTGCTGGAGGGCCTTGAAGGCGCCGTACGCGGCGGCGTCGGTGATGCCGAGAACGAGGTTGAGGTCGGGGTGCTTGGCGAGGATCGCCTTGGTCCTCGCCAGGCCGGTGTCGGGGTCGATGGCTTGTTCCTGTGCCACGACGTCGATGCCGGGGGCGGCCTTGGTGAACGCGTCGATCATGCCCTTGGTGCGTTCGCGGCCCAGCTCGATGGTGCTGTCGGTGAGGAATGCGATCTTGCCCTTGCCGCCGAGTCGTTCCTCGGCCCACTGCGCCGCCGCCGCGCCCAGCAGGGTTCCGCCCTTGCGGAAGCTGAACTTGATGTCGGCGCTCTGGTGCTCGAGGGAGCCGCCGTAGGTCACCCAGATCAGGCCGGCGTCCAGGGCCTGTCGGGCGATCGGCTCGGCGGCCTCGAAGACCATCGGGAAGGACACGATGGCCGGGGCCTTCTGCGTGACCCAGGTCTTGAGGTTGGTGGCCTGGGTGTCGGCGTTGGCGTTGTCGCTCGTGGTGAGCAGGGAGATGCCGTGCTTCTTGGCGGCGGCCGTCGACAGCTTGACCAGGGTCGAGTACAGCGGGAGCTGGGTGAAGGGATAGTCCAGCCCGATCTTCGTCAGGTCCTTGCCGGCTGCGGCGGAGGTCCTGCCCGAGGCGGACGCCTTCTCGGGGGCCGAACAGCCGGTGGCGGTGAGTGCCGTGGTGGCGAGGGCGCCGGCGGACAGGGCGAGAAATCGTCTGCGGGAGGCCGTCGGGCGCGGGCTCGATGCGGGGGTGGTCATGGCGGGGCTCTCCGAGGGGCGGGCCCGCGAGGGGCGGGCGTCCGGTGGTGCAGGGTGGTGTGCCGAACAGGAAAGACCTGACGCCGCCGCGCCACCATCCGTAGAAATACCGATCGGGTACGGCGGGTTCGCGGCGCGGGGTCGAATCGGTCACGGGGTCGTCGATGCCTTGCCGCTCGGGGCCTCCCGCCATATCGTTGGGGCTCAAACGACCTAGCCGAGGTCCCGGGCCCCGGAGGCTCGCATGATCCACCACCGCCAGATCGCGGCCGCCACACGGATCGGCATGCTCACCCGCGAGCACGACAGCGTGTCCGCCGGCGCCGAGGCACTGCGCCAGCTCGCCCGCGCCCTCCCCCTCGACGCGGCGACCTTGCTGGCTCTCGACCCGCTCACCGGCGCCCACGTCCAGGTGGCGGGCATCGGATACACCGCCAAGGCATCAGAGGACCTGGCCGCCGAGTTCGTCGGAACCCCGTGGTACGAGAACGTCGTACGGCAGGAACTGCCACCGTCGATCTCCGAGGACACCGGCAGCCGCTTCCGGGACGGATGGTTCTACGCCGAACGTGTCCGGCCCGCGGGCTTCCGCGACGGAGTGACCGGGGCGCTGCGCCACCGCGGCAGGCTGGTGGGTCTGGTGCATCTGTCCGCCTCGGGCGCGAACGCGTACGACACCGACGCGCGTCGCCTGCTCGCCTCCGTCATCCCGGCCCTGGCGGCCCTGGCCGACCCGGTGCCGCGGGCCGGCGATCTGGAGGGCCTCGCGCAGGAGAGTACGGCGAGCCTGGTGGCGCACGGCGGAGTGATCGACGTACCGGGGCGTGAGCGCGTACGGGCCTTGCGGGACCCGGCGTTCCACGAACTGCTGCGGGCCTTCGCCGACACCGGCGGGCGACGGCTGCGCCTGCTGTGGCCGGCTGAGAGGGCCTGGCATCGGGTCGTCCTGCACCGGCACGGGTCGGGGCCGGTCGCAGATGCCGTGCTGGTGGTCGAGACGCCCACCGAGCTGCCGTACGGACTGAGTCCGAGGGAGCTGGACGTGCTCACCCGGGCGGCCACGGGGCAGACCAATCAGGCCATCGCGCAGGCGCTGTATCTGTCGCCGCGAACCGTGCACACCCATATGGAGCACCTGCTGCGCAAGACCGGTGCCGTCTCCCGGGCCGAGGCCACGGCCCTCGCGGTCCGCGACGGGCTGCTGCGCCCGGCCCCGGAGCAGGTGATCCGCTTCGTGGAGCGGTGAGCCGTCCGGGGGCGGGCATCGCCCTCGCGGGATCAGGAGGTCAGGGCCTCCACACGGCGCATGACCTCACGGCAGAACGCCCCGACGCCGTCCGGGTCGTCGATGAACTGGTTCGGCTTGATGCAGAAGGTCGTGAAGCCGCTCTCCAGTTGCTCGGGAATCGAGGCGAGGGCCGCCGCGAGGTCGGCCGGTGAGTGGTCGTCGGGAAACACGGCCTGCGTGCCGCCGACCATCTCCAGGTCGGCGATGTCACGGCCCGTCCCGGCCAGGGCGTCCTTGAGCGCCTGGAGGTCCTCGGGGGTGGGCCGGCCAAGCGGGTGGAAGCCGTGCCCGTACCGCACGAGCCGCCGCAGCACCGGACCGTGCAGGCGCTGTCCGCCGAACCACAGCCGGGGGCCGTCGGGCCGGTACGCCTTGGGCTCGAAGTACACGTCCCTGAAGGGGTAGTTCGGGCCGTCGTGGGACAGGGGCGAGGGCCCCCATGCCTTCGCCCAGACCTCCAGGTGCTCGTCCAGGAGCTTGCCGCGCCGGCCGAACGGCACCCCGAGGGCCGTGTACTCGTCGCCGCTCCAGCTCACCGTGGGCTGCACCACCAGCCTGCCCTCGCTGATCAGGTCGAGGGTGCCCAGTTCTCGGGCGAGCGCCAGCGGGTGGCGCAGGGGCGCGAGGACGGCCGCGGCGGCCAGCCGGATGCGTTCGGTGACCGAGGCGATCGCCGCCAGCAGGGACAGGGAGCCGGGCCAGGGGGTGTACGGGTCCTGGTTGCCCGGGAGCGCGTACGCACGGGGGTTGCCCATGATCCCGGCGGCTGCCGCGTCGGGTCCGAGGACGATGTGCTCGCTGACCATGACGGCGTCGAATCCGGCCTCCTCGGCCTCGCGGGCCCACCGTACGGCGGCGGGCAGATCGGCCCGGCCTCCCGTCAGGGTCCAGTTCTCACTGAGGACGAGCAGCATGCGGGGAGCGTCGCGGTGGGGCGGTGTCATGTCCGGTTGCCCTTTCTCTTCGTACAATTTGATCCCGAACAACACGAAGGAGCCGCCGTGCCGGGCCAGCGATCCATCACCGAAGCCGAGAAGCTCGCGGACGCGAAGCTCGGGGGTTTCCCGATCCGCCGGGAGCAGATGGCCGCCGTGGCGAACATCTATCGGGCGGCCTCCGCGGTGCGGCAGCATCTGGAGAACTCGGTGCTGCGCGGCTCGGATCTGACCTGGACGGCGTTCGTCGTGCTGTGGGTGGTGTGGGTGTGGGGCGAGTCGGAGACCCGGCATGTGGCGGAAGAAGCGGGGATCTCCAAGGGCACGCTCACCGGTGTGGCCCGCACGCTGGAGTCCCGTGGGCTGGTGCAGCGGGCGGGTCATCCGACCGACGGGCGGCTGGTGCTGCTGAGCCTCACCGACGCGGGCGAGGAGCTCATGCGCCGGGTGTTTCCGGCGTTCAACGAGGAGGAGGCCTTCGTCACCGCGGGCCTCAGTGCCGCAGAGTGCCGCAGCCTCGCGGAGGGGCTGCGCCGGGTCGTGATGCAGGTGGAGGAGAACGGCGAGGAACGGCGTCAGACGCTGCTGGACGGCGCCGAGCCCGCGCCGCGGCGCAGCGGGCGCCGGCCGCGGGCCTGACACCGGCCTCAGGCGGTCGCGCCGACGGCGGCCCGCACCAGCGCGTCGAACAGCGCCTGCTGGACCGGATCGTCGTGGGCCGTGTCCTCCGGGTGCCATTGCACGGCCGTGAACCAGCCTCGGGAACCAGGCAGTTCGACGCCTTCCACGGTGCCGTCCGCCGCCGTGGCGGTGATGGTCAGACCAGCACCCAGGCGGTCGACGCGCTGGTGGTGGTAGCAGGAGATGTCCGCCTTCTCGGCCCCGACGGCCAGGTGCAGTGTGCTGCCGCGCTCGACGGTCACGGGGTGGACGCGGTGCCGATGGTCCGACTCCGCCCCTCCCATGTCCTGTTCCAGGGTGCCGCCGAGGACCACGTTGACCACCTGCAGGCCGCGGCAGACGGCCAGCAGCGGCAGACCCGACTCCAGGGCGGCGCGGGCGGCCTCCAGGTCGAAGGTGTCCTGGAGCTCGTCGACGTCGTAGACGGTGTCGTGCGTGTCGGCGGCGCCGTAGCGGTGCGGGGCCAGGTCGCCGCCGCCGGGCAGGAGCAGGCCGTCGAAGCGGGTGAGGCGGGTGGCCGTCTCCGTGTCGGCGGGGTGGATGCTGACCGGTTCGCCGCCGGCCCGCCACACGGCCTCGACGAGGGCGCGGGCGTTGACCTCGGCGGCGTAGCGCAGGGCGGAGGTCGTCGCGGAGAAGCGGGCCGGGACGGCGATGAGCGGGCGGGTCACAACTGGATCCAGGTGGTCTTGAGCTCGGTGTACTTCTCCAGGGCGTGAGCGGACTTGTCCCGGCCGTTGCCGGACTGCTTCATCCCGCCGAAGGGGACGGTCAGGTCGCCCTCCTCGTAGCAGTTGACCCAGACCGTGCCGGCTTTCAGGGCGCGGGAGACCTTGTGGGCGGTGGACAGGTCGGAGGTCCACAGTCCGGCGGCGAGGCCGTACTCGGTGGCGTTGGCCAGCCGGACCGCCTCGTCCAGGTCGTCGAAGGCCAGGACGGACAGCACCGGGCCGAAGATCTCCTCGCGGGCCAGCCGCATGCCGGGATCGACGCGGTCGAAGACCGTCGGCCGCAGGTAGTTCCCTCCGGTGTCCGTCAGGGTGCGTTCGCCGCCGGTGCGCAGGCGGGCGCCGGCCGCGCGGCCGGCGGCGATGTGGTCGCGCACGCGGTCCAGGTGTGCCTGCCGGACCAGCGCGCCCATCTCGGTCGCCGGGTCCAGGGGGTCGCCCACCCGGAGTTCCTCGGCGCGGCGCACGACGGCTTCCGTGACGCGCTCGGCGATCGAGGAGTGGACCAGGAGCCGGGAGGGGGCGGTGCACATCTCGCCCTGGTTGAAGAAGATGCCCCAGGCGGCGGTGGCCGCGGCCCGGTCCAGGTCGGGGGCGTCGGGGAGGATGATGTTGGGTGACTTTCCGCCCAGTTCCAGCCAGACCCGCTTGAGGTTGGAGTCGGCGGCGTAGCGCAGGAAGTGGCGGCCGACGGCGGTGGAGCCGGTGAACGCCAGCACGTCGACGTCGGGATGCAGGCCGAGCGCGCGGCCGGCGACGGGGCCGTCGCCGGTGACGGCGTTCAGGACGCCCGGCGGAAGGCCGGCCTCGGTGCCGATGCGGCAGAGGAGGAGGGCCGACAGGGGTGAGTACTCCGACGGCTTGAGGACGACGGTGCAGCCGGCCGCCAGTGCGGGGGCCACCTTCCAGCTCGCGAGCGTCAGAGGGAAGTTCCACGGGACGACCGTGCCGACCACGCCCGCCGGTTCACGCGTGATCAGGGCGAGGGCGTCGGTGGCGGTGTGCGGGGACTCGTCGGTGAGCTTGTCCGCGAGCTGGCCGTACCAGCGGAAGGTGTTGATCGCGGCGCGCAGTTCGATGGCGTACGCGTCGGCGATGGGTTTGCCCATCTCCAGGGTGATGGTGAGGGCGAGCTTCTCCCTTTCCCTTTCCAGGAGTTCGGCCATGCGCAGCAGGGCACGGCCGCGGTCGGCCGGGGCGAGGCGCGGCCAGGGGCCGGAGTCGAAGGCGCGGCGGGCGGCGGCGACGGCGAGGTCGACCTCGGCCCGGGTCGCGTCGGCGACGTGGGCGAGGGTCTGGCCGTCCCGGGGGGAGACGACGGGGAAGGTGGTGCCGCCGCCGGGCTCGTCGGTGCCGTCGATGTGGTGGTGGGCGGGCAGGTCGAGGGCCTTGGCGCGGAGCAGGAGTTCGTCGTGGGTGGCGTCCAGCATGGGGTTCCTCGTTCCGGGGCCCGGCTCCGCGTGGGAGCCGGGCCGGGGGCGGGCGGGTCAGCGGGTGCGGACCAGGCGGGCGGCTCCGGCGCCCAGCAGCAGCACTGCCGGGACGGCGAGGACGAGCCAGGTGGCCGTTGCGGTGTCGCCGCCGATGAGGGTCGTGAAGTTGGCGAGCACCACCCAGATCACTCCGGCGATGCCGGCGGCACCGAGGGCGGGGGCGATCAGGGTGTGCCACAGCCGGGTGTCGAGCCGCTCGCGGCGAAAGAAGACGATCACCGAGACCGACGTCAGGAAGTACAGCAACATGCAGGCGAGGACGCCGACGCCGCTGAACCACGAGAACAGGGTCAGGACCGGGTCCTTGCCCGCGACGGCGAACGGCACGACCAGCAGCACCGCGATCGCGGTCTGCACCAGGCCCGCCGCCCACGGCGACTGCCGCCGGTTGAGGGTGCGCAGCCGGCCCGGGAGCAGCCCCTCGCGGCTGAGCGAGAAAAGGTAGCGGTTGGCGGAGTTGTGGAAGGCGAGGATGCCGGCGAAGAGGGAGGTGGCCAGCAGGATCGGCAGGACGTCGTTGACCCAGCCGCCGAACTGGTCGGCGATCGGCGCGAAGACGAACAGCGTGGAGTCGCCGCGCTCCAGCGCCTGGCCCGCGGCCGCGGTGGCCTTCGAGGGACCGTACGCGGAGATCAGCATCCATGAGACGAAGGCGAAGAAGCCGGTGACCACGGCCACCGACAGGTAGGTCGCCCGGGGCACGGTCTTGTGGGGCTCGCGGGCCTCCTCGCCGTAGATGGCGGTGGCCTCGAAGCCGAACATCGACGCGACGGCGAACATCAGGGCCACGCCGGGCGCGCCGTCCAGCACGGCGCCCGGCGAGAAGGTCTCGGTGACGGCGAGGCCCTCGGGCCCGCCGCCCTTCACCAGGGTGACCAGGGCGAAGGCGAGCAGGATGCTGAACTCGGCCAGCACGAACAGGGCGAGCACCTTGGCGCCGAGCTCGATGCCTGCGGCACCCAGCACCTGGACGACGGCCATGGTGACCAGCGCCCAGACCCACCAGGCGACGTGGACGCCGGAGTAGTGCTCGACCAGACCGCTCACGGTGGCCCCGTACAGGCCGTACATCGCGGCCTGGACGGTGCAGTAGGCGAACAGGGCCACCGCGGCGCTGCCGCTGCCCGTGGTGCGGCCGAGGCCCTTGCCGATGTACGTGTAGAAGGCGCCCGCGTTCACCACGTGCCGTCCCATGGCCACGAAGCCCACCGAGAACAGCAGGATCACGGCTCCGGCGACGGCGTAGGCGGCCGGGACTCCGGGGCCGTTGCCCACGGCGACGGCGATGGGGACGGCGCCCGCGATGCCGGTGAGCGGCGCCTGGGCGGACAGGACGAAGAAGAGGATGCCCAGGACACCCAGGGCGTTGCGTTTGAGGGTTGCCGTGGAGCGGGTGCCCTCTTCTGTCTGCGAAGAGGCGTCGACCGTCTGACTGTCCACTCGGATCACCTGCTGAGGGGAAGGGGAGAGATTTCATTTTGAGCCAAACGAGTTGCCTCATCGTGGGCTGGAACTATCCATCTGGCAAGGGGTCGGGGGAAGGAATTTACGCCGCGGAAACTGCCCCCAGGACATGACAAAGCCCCCGCCGCTGACGCGACGGGGGCCGTGTCGGCCCACTCAGTCGCGGCTGCCCTGCGCACGCAGGAGCGAGCGCAGCTCGGCCAGGGCGGCCTCGGTGTCCGCGCGGTCGCCGATGCCGGTCAGCTGGTGCAGTACGAGTCCGTCCAGCGCGGCGAAGACCAGCCGGTTGAAGGCCGGCGCGGCGCCCTCGGGCAGGATGCGGTCCAACTCGCGCCGGGAGGCGTCGAAATACTCGTCGTACAGCGCGCGCACCTGCGGCAGCAGCTCGGGGCGGCGGCGGGCCTCCAGCAGCAGTTCGTACTGGTACGCCTGGCCGTCCGCGTCGTCCTCCACCATGGCCGGCAGCCCGCTCACATAGTCCTCGGGCCGTCCGGTGCCGGGCTCCAGCAGGCTGCTGCTCAGGCTGGTGCGGACGGCGTAGGCGAGGGACTCCTCGATCAGCGCGTCACGGGAGCCGAAGTGGTGGACGACGAGGCCGTGGGTGACGCCGGCCTCCTCGGCGACGGCGCGGTAGGTGAGGTGACGCAGTCCGCGCCGGCCCACGACCCGAACCGCCGCCTTGAGCAGGGCCTCACGGCCCTCCCCGTAGCCCAGCCGCTTGCGCGTGCGGGAGCCGGCTTCCTGAGCGGTCTCGGCGGATTCGGTCATGGTCGCGACCCTACCGGCCGGGCCGCGCCGCAGGTCCCCGCGGTCAGCGACGGGGCGGGCGGATGCCACGGAACTCCCAGTCGCCGCCGAGCGCGGTGGACAGCACCTCCTCGGACTCGGTGGGCCGGGCGCCGACATCGGTGCGGATCGCGGTGGGGCCGGTGACGATGCGGTTGGTGAGCCTGCCGAGGCCTTCGACCTCGACCTCGACGATGTCGCCGGGCTGCACGGGCCGGGAGTTGGCGGGTGTGCCCGACAGCAGGACATCGCCGGGGTACAGAGTGATGGTGCGGGCGATGTCGGCGACGAGGTAGTGCATGTCCCACTGCATCTCGTCGGTCGAACCGTCCTGCACCACCTCGCCGTTGACGTACGTCTTGAGGCTCTTGCCGTGGAAGTCCCAGTCGGTGACGAGCCCCGGACCGAGCGGGCAGAGGGTGTCCGATCCCTTCACCCTGAGCATCGAGCCGGCATCGGTGTCACGGAAGTCGTGCAGGCCGTAGTCGTTGGCGACGGTGTAGCCCGCGATGTACTCCCCCGCTTCCTCGGGAGAGATGTTCCGCGCGTTCCTGCCGATGACGATGGCCACCTCGCCCTCGTAGTTGAGCCACTTGCAGCCCTCGGGGCGGACGATCGCACCCTTGTGGGAGTTGAGGGCCGAGGTCGGCTTGTGGAAGTAGGTGGGCGTGTCGGGCAGTTGGATCTGGAACTCGTCGACCCGACTTCGGTGGTTGAGGTGGACGGCGATCACCTTGGACGGGACGACCGGCGGCAGGTGGTGCGCCTCGTCGGTCTTGACGCGGCGGCCGTCGCCGGCGACGAGTTCGTCGCCGTCGACGGTGACCTGGACCGCGGCGCCGTCGAGGAGGATGCGGCGGTACTCGGGCATGGCAGGGCTCCTAGTGACGGCTGTGCGGAGTGCGCGGGGACGGGGCTGCGGGCAGACCTGTGCCGGTCCAGCCGTCGGTCGGACGGTCGAACCAGAGGTGCACCTGACCGGTGCCGACGGAGTTCTCGTACTCCCCGTACTGGCGGGCCTTGGCGACGCACCGCTGCTCGCCGAGGGCGCCGGCCATCATCAGGTAGTGGAAGAACTTCGCCTCGGGCTTGAACTTCCAGAACTCGTCCATGGTGTCGAGGACCTTGTCGTGCCGCCCCTCCTTGAACCACGCGATGCGCTCGTAGTCGGCCTCACGCGCCTCGGGGGTGCGGATGTGCACCGTGTCGCTGGCCTCGTGGTCGCGGATCTCGCGCAGCGGCCAGAAGGTGTGCGAGAGCGCGCCCGAGGCGATCATCAGGACGCGGCGGCCCGGGGTGGCGGCGATACCGTCGGCGAGTGCGCGGCCCAGCCGTAGATGATCCTCCATGTCACCGGTCTGGCAGACCCCGATCGTCACCCACCGCTTGTCCGGCAGGCCCTCGCCGAGGAACTTCCAAAGGTTGATGGTGGCGTAGTAGATCGGCAGGTAGTCGTCGTCGATCGCGGTGATCCAGGTGCCGTGCTTGTCGGCGAACTTCTCGATGTTGCGGGCGAGTTCGGGGTCCCCGGGGAAGTCGTACGGCATCCGGCACATCCCGCGCGGCAGCTCCTCGGAGGTGAACAGACCGGCCCGCCGCTGCTGGGCCGTGACGACGAACTCGACGGTCGTCGCCCAGTGCGAGTCGAGCACGACGACGGTGTCGTAGTCGTCACGCTCGAAGACGTCGCTGCGGAGCCGCTGCAGGCCGGTGACGAGGGTGATCTCCTTGCCCTCGTTCAGCTCGAGGCGGTCGGCCTCGGGGAGGACGATGGTGGGGACATGCGCGAGGAGCCCGGCCCCGACGATCTCACCCATGGTTCCTCCAACCGGCAGGCGCGGTGACGGTGTTCTTCAGGTCGCAGTAGAAGTCGAAGCTCCAGGTTCCGCCCTCACGTCCGACACCGGAATGACGGGAGCCGCCGAAGGGGGCCTGCAGGTCGCGTACGAAGAAGCAGTTGACCCAGACGGTCCCGGCCACCAGCTGCGCGGTGACGCGTTCGGCGCGCTCGGAGTCGCCGGTGGCGACGGTGGCGGCCAGTCCGAAGCGGGTGTCGTTGGCGAGCCGGACCGCTTCTTCTTCGGTGGCGAAGGTCTGCAGGGTCAGAACGGGGCCGAATACCTCCTCCTGGACGATCTCCGAGTCCTGGGCGACGTCGGTGAGCAGGGTCGGCGCGTAGAACTGCCCGTCCTTGCGGTGCCCACCGATCACCGCGCGCGCACCGGACGCGATCGCCCGCTGCACGAACCCGTCGATCTTCTCCAACTGGCGGGGATGGATGTTGGGTCCGATGTCGGTGGCCTCGTCGCGCGGGTCGCCCTGCGTCAGCCCGGAAGCCTTCGCCACGAACCGCCGCGTGAACTCCTCGGCGACCGACTCCTCGACGAGGAATCGGGTGGCCGCCAGGCACACCTGCCCGGCATTGTCGTACTGCTCCACCGCGAGGTCGACCGCCAGGTCGAGATCGGCGTCGGCGAACACCAACAGCGGTGACTTGCCGCCGAGTTCGAGGCTGAGCGGGGTAAGGTTGCCGGCCGCCGACTCGGCGATCCGCTGGGCGGTGGGCACCGATCCCGTGAAGCTGATCCGGCGCACGTCCGGGTGCGAGGTGAGGGCGTCGCCGATCTCGGAGCCGTAGCCCTGGACGACGTTCAGCACACCTGCGGGCAGCCCCGCCTCGGCGGCGATGTCGGCGAGCAGCGAGGCGGTCAGCGGGGACCACTCGGCGGGCTTGAGGACGACGGTGTCCCCCGCCGCCAGCGCCGGTGCGACCTTCCAAGTGGCCAGCATCAGGGGCGCGTTCCACGGGGTGATCAGCACACAGGGGCCTGCCGGGTCCCAGGAGACGTGGTTGGTGTGGCCGCGGGTCTCGAAGTCCTCGTGGTCCAGCTTCAGCAACCAGTCGGCGAAGAACCGGAAGTTGTGCGCCACGCGGGGCATGACGCCCCGACGGTGCGAGCGCAGGAGGGCGCCGTTGTCGGTGGTCTCGACGATGGCGAGCTCTTCGCTCCGCTTCTCCACGCCGTCGGCGATGGCGTGCAGGATGCGGGCGCGTTCGGCGCGGGAGGTGGCGGCCCAGGCGGGGAAAGCGGCCTTGGCGGCGGCCACGGCGGCAGCCGCTTCCGTCGCGGTGCCCCGGGCGATGTCGCCGATCGTGCTGCCGTCGATCGGCGAGACATCGCTGAACGTATCGGCGGAGGCGACGCGTTCGCCGCCGATCCAGTGCCGGGTGTCGATGGCGACCCCGGCCACGGTGAGGGTGTGCTCGGTCATGTCCGGTCTCCAAGTCCTTTGCGATGTGGGGTGGTTACTCGGCTCCGGAGGTGCCGGACTCCAGCAGCCGTCCGCCGTCCCACACCACGCCGACCTGGCGGTAGTACGCGGCGATCGGCTCCCGGATCTCCAGCCTGGCCAGCTCCTCGGTGGGCGCCTCGAACAGCTCCAACTCGGCTTCACCCAGCCACGGTCGGCCGCCCTCGAAGGAAGCGGCCCCGGACTCGATCAGCTCGTCCAGCGCGAGCCCCTTGCCCTTCTCGATCGACGGCAGCCATCGGTGATGGGCCATGGGATGCGCGTTGACGAACCCGTTGGTCTCCGACGGCTCCCGCAGCGTGACCACCGCCTGGGCGAGCCGCCGGTCGGCGGCGGCGAGCGTCGCCCCGAACCGCGCGCCCGCCTCGATCCGCGGAGCGGGCCCGTACGGATGCGGCCGCGTCTGGTGAATGGACCCGAGCTTCTTCGGATACCCCTGGTGCAGCCCCCGGGCAATGGCGAAGTCCTTGTCGACCCAGATGTAGACGCAGCGCGTGTAGGTCTGCCCCTTGTACTTGCAGCGGACGACCGCGAACGCCTCCTTGTACTGGGAGAGCACGGGGTCCAACAGCTCGTCCCCAGTCCCGGAGCAGGACTGCCAGTCGGCCCAGATCAGGGCGACCGCGCCCGGATCCTCGTCGGCCAACTCCAACGGCTCGGGCAGCAGTTCACGCACCCGCGCCGGATCGGTCCGGTACTCGACGGTGAGCAGATCACCGGAGTACCGCCACGGTGGCGACGGAATCAGCGACGAGGCACCGCTCGCCGTCTTGGGGAAGAAGTAGCCACGGACAGGGGACATGACAGGGGTTCCTTACGCGGTGAGGGCGGGCTGCTTGAGCAACTGGGCGCGATACCGGGCGGCGCCCATCGCGGCGGCCTGACCGCCGAGCGCGACGACGCCGACCAGCCGGCCGCCGACGTGGTAGCCGACGAGGACGTCACCTTCCACGTCGCCGTCGAGGACGCGGACGTCGTCGAGGCCGAGGGCCGGCGCGCCGAACGACTGGAGCCGGAATTCGTGCTGGTCACTCCAGAAGGTGGGCAGCGGCGCGAAGGGGCCGAACTCGGTTTCCGTACCGGCGAGATGGGCGACGAGCGCCTTGGCGGCGTGCCTGGCGGTGTCGGTGGGGATCGACCAGTGCTCGACACGGCGCGGTACGCCGTCGTAGCGGGCGTTGGGGAAGCGGGCGACATCGCCGACGGCGACCACCTCCGGACGTCCGCCGACCCGCAGCTGCCCGCAGGTGAGCACTCCGTCGGACAGGTCGAGGTCGTTGCCCTCCAGCCATTCGACGTTGGCTGCCGAGCCGACCGACTCGACCACCACGTCGGCGGGCAGCACGGTGCCGTCGCTCAGCACGACACCCGTGACACGGCCCTCGCCCTCGAAACCGGCGACTCCGGTGCCGAGCGCGAAGCGCACCCCGCGCTCCTCGTGCCGCTTCAGCAGCGCCCTGCCGAGCAGTTCACCGAGGGGTCCGACCATGGGCAGGGGCAGCGGGTCGACGACGGTCACCTCACGCACGCCGAGTATTACGGCCGTGGCGGCGACCTCGCAGCCGATGAACCCGGCGCCGACCACGACCACCCGCACGTCGGGGCGGGTGAGTTCGTCCCGCAGTCCCTGGGCGTCGGCGATGGTGCGGACCGTGTGACGGCCGGCGAGCGGACCGGGGCAGCGCAGGCGCCGGGGGCGCATGCCGGTGGCGACGACGAGACCGTCGTAGGAGAGGGGCGAACCGTCGTCGAGTGCGACGGTCCGCTCGGCGAGCCGGGCGGAGACGACGCTCGTGCCGAGCCGCCACTCCACGTCGGCGGCGGCCGCCTTCGGGGTGAAGGCCAGTGACTCGAAAGGGGCCTTGCCGGCCAGGACCTCCTTGGACAGCGGGGGCCGGTTGTAGGGCATGTGGGGCTCGTCGCCCACGACGGTGACGGCCCCGGTCCAACCCGCCGCACGCAGCTGTTCGGCTGCCCGCAGTCCGCCCATCGAGCCGCCCGCGACGACGATGCGTGCGGTCATGGGGCTAGGCCTCGATCCGGATGGCCTGCAGCGGACACACGTCGGCGGCCTCCTCGACCTGGTCGCGCAGTGCGTCGTCAGGGTCGGAGACGTACAGCAGGTGCCCGGTCTCGTCCATGGAGAAGACGTCCGGAGCCGCGAAGACGCACTGACCGTGGTCCTGGCACTTGTTCATGTCGACGACGACCTTCATGGCCGGTCCTCCTGAAAGTGCGGGAGCGAAGGGGGTGGGGCCCGGTCGGAATGGACCGGGCCCCGGCCAAAGGGGTGCGGTGATCGCGGTGGAGACCGCACCCCCAACTCGTTTGACATCAAACAAGGTAAGTGCGCCCCACCCCCTGGTCAATACCTATCCGGATGGATAAATTCTTGACCTCAACCTCTTGCGGGGAGGCCACCCCCTCCATACCGTTTGACTTCAAATAATGCACCGGAGGCTTGCTCCTGCCACCGCGCCCCGCCGGTCCCACACAGACCACCCGCCTGCCGGATCCTCCGTCCGGAGGTGTCCCGACAGCCGCCCGAGGAGACAACGGTGAGCGCTCAAGACCTGCCAGAAGTCCGCCGCCACATGGAACGGCTCGCCGCCGACGGCATCGATGTGGTGCGGGTGACGTATCCCGACCTGATCGGCACGGACCGGGCCCGCGACGTGCTGGTCGAGGCCCTGCCTCGGGCCGTGGAACACGGGCTCGCCTTCTGCCGGGCGGTCTACCACACCAGCCCTCAGGGAGACGTCGTCCCGGTGGGCGGCGGCCTGGACGCCGGCCTGCCGGACATCTGCGTACGACCGGACCTCTCCACCCTGACCGCCCTGCCCTGGGAGCCCGGCGTCGCCACCTGTCTCGGCGACATCCTCGACCCGGCCACCGGGGTTCCGGCCCCCGAGTCACCGCGCGACCTGCTGCGGTCGGTCCTGGGCCGGTGCGAGGAGCACGGGCTGAGCCCGGTCGTCGGACCCGAGCTGGAGTACTTCCTGTGCGACCCGAACCCGGCGGGCGGCTGGCGGCGCTACACCGGCACGCCGGGAGTCGTCTACACGGCCGGTCTGCGCGCCGACCCGGACAACCACCTGCTGCGCACCCTGCGGCAGGTCCGCGACCTGGACCTCGGGGTGCTCAGCGGGAACCACGAGTTCGACGGCGGGCAGTTCGAGATCAACCTGCTCCACTCCGACGCCCTCTCCGCCGCCGACCGGGCTTTCCGTTTCAAGGCCGCGATCAAGGAGCTGGCCCGGCGCGAGGGCAGGCTCGCCACGTTCATGGCGAAACCCTTCAACGACGCCGGTGGCTCCGGCTTCCACCTGCACCTCTCCTGCACCGGCCCCGACGACCGCAACACCTTCGACGACCCCGGCGGCGCACACGGCCTCTCCGACACCGCCCGGCACGCCATCGCCGGTGTGCTGGCCCACGCGCCCGCCCTGGCCGCACTGCTCAACCCGACGGTGAACTCGTACAAGCGCTTCGGCCCCGACACGCTCGCCCCCTGGCTGATCGACTGGGGGCTGGACAACCGCAGCGCGATGGTCCGCATCCCGCCCGAACGGGGCTCCGGCGCCCGGCTGGAACTGCGCCTCGGGGACGCGAGTTCCAACCCCTACCTGGCCATCGCCGCCACCGCCGCCGCCGCTCTCCTGGGCGTCCTCGCCGGGAAGGAACCCCCCGCCCCACTGAAGGGCTACGGCTACGACACCTCCAAGGCGGCCGTGCTGCCCATGGACCTGCCGGCCGCACTAGACGCCCTGGAGGCCGACACCGACCTGGCCGAGCTGCTCGGCAAGGACTTCACCACTTCCTACCTCGCCTACAAGCGCAACGAGGTCGAACGCTTCCAACGGCACGTCACCGACTGGGAGTTCACCGAGTACGCCTACCACCTGTGACGCCGAGGAGTCTTTGATGACCGAGATCCTGACCCCTGCCGTGAATGAGCCGATGCCCCTGGCGGACGTCGACCTCGCCGACCTCGACAACTTCACCGACGGGGTGACGCCCTGGCGGATGTTCCACACCCTGCGCCACGAGGACCCGGTGCACTGGCAGCCCGAGGAGGCCCCCAACTCCGGTTTCTGGGCGGTGACCCGGCACGCGGACATCGCCAGTGTCGACCGCGACCCGGAGACCTTCACCTCGACGAAGTTCGTCAACCTCGAGGAGGTCGACAACGACCAGATCAAGAAGCGGGCCTCCATCCTGGAGATGGACGGCGTCCGTCATCGCGCGCTGCGCAGCGTGATCCAGCGGCAGTTCGGCGCCGGTGTCATCAACAGCTACAGCGACTTCCTGCGCGGGCTGACGGCGCAGACCCTGGACGCGGCCCTCGCGAAGGGGACGTTCGACTTCGTCGCCGACGTCTCCGCGGACTTCCCCATCAACGTGCTGGCCCGCCTCCTCGACGTACCGCCGGAGGACAACCAGCAGCTCATCGACTGGGGCAACCGGATCATCGGCAACACCGACCCCGACTACGCGGACGTGCTCCTGCACAGCGCCGAGAGCGAGAAGTACCGTGATCTGCCCTTCCGCTCCCCCGCCTCGCTGGAGGTCTTCGAGTACGGCCGGGAGCTGGCCCGGCAGCGACGCGGCTCCGACGGCACCGACCTGGTGTCCAAGCTGGTCAACTCGACCCCACGCGACGGCATCCCGCTGTCCGCGCAGGACTTCGACAACTACTTCCTGCTCCTGGTGGTGGCCGGCAACGAGACCACCCGGCACACCATCTCCCACTCCATGCTGGCCCTCCTCCAGCATCCCGAGCAGCTCGCCCGCCTCAAGGATGACCCGTCCTTGATCCCGACCGCGGTCGAGGAGTTCCTGCGCTGGGCCTCCCCCGTCTACCACTTCCGGCGCACGGCAACCCGAGACGTCGAACTCGGCGGCAAGCGGATCAAGGAGGGCGACAAGGTCGTCATGTGGTACGCCTCCGGCAACCGCGACGAGGAGATCTTCGGCAACCCCTACGACTTCGACGTCACCCGGCAGAACAACGACCACGTCACCTTCGGCAAGGGCAGCCCCCACCTGTGCCTGGGCAACCTCCTCGCCCGCACCGAGATCCGCATCATGTTCGAGGAACTGATCCCACGCATCGCCGGCATCCGACTGGCCGGCGACGTGCCGCGCGTCCGCTCCAACTTCGTCAACGGCATCAAGAAACTGTCCGTCGAGGTCACGCTCGCCTGACGGCACGCTCGAACCACCGGTTGGGCCGACGACGGTCCTCGGCCGGGTGCCCTGGCACGCGCCGCGGCCACCCGGTCGGCATTCCACACAGCCGAGGTGCCGTTCGAACCTGCATGCGGGGAGAGCAGTGTCACCGTCATGCTTATCACATTTCGACGGGCCGAAGCTCGAAGGAGATCAGCACGATGACCGCACCCAGGCAGGTCAGCGACGAGTGGGCAATCATCGCAACGGATATCGCCCGCGCGAGTGGGACACCCGGGCGGGCACCGTCGAACTGGCCATCCCCAAGCTCAGGACCGGCGGTTACTTCCCGCACTGGCTACTGGAGCGGCGCCGCCGGGCCGAACAGGCTCTCATCAGCGTGGTCGCCACTGCTTACCTGCTGAGCTTCTCCACCCGCCGGGTCGAGAAGCTCGCCGAGCGCCTGGGCACCTCCACACCCTCGACCCTACGGACGGGACACAGCGCGGAACACCCGCCACGTGCGTTCGAAGAGTCGCCCGATCCGCCTGGCATCCTTCCGGCCACAAGCCCGGCACCAGCAGTTCCCGTGCGGGCCGTGATGCAGGGCTCCGTCAGCCGGCGTCGTCGCGCAACTCCCTGTCGATCTCGCTCAGCGCACTGGTCAGTCGGGCGTAGTCGTCGGCCGCCAGCGGCTTGACGAAGAACTGCTCCACCACACGAGCATGTACGGCCGCGCCGCGCAGGAATGCCGTGCGGCCCTCGGCGGTCGGTTCCACCAGGGCCACCCTCCGGTCCCCGGGAGACGGTGCGCGGCGGACCAGGCCGACCTCCTCCATGCGGTCGATCAGGCGGGTGGTGCCGCTGCTGGTGAGGGTGAGGTCGTCGGCCAGCTGGCGCTGGGAGACCTGCTCGCCGGGCTCCCGGTGGAGCCGGATGAGTACTTCCAGCATGGTGTGGCTGATCCCGCACTCCCGCCGAAGGTCGGCGTCGATCCGCCGTTCCAGGCGGGTGGCGGATTTGATCAGCAGCCCGAAGTCGCGCACGACCTGGCTGTTGGCCGCGCGGGCGGCGGCTTCGTCGTCCTGTCCGGGCGTGGCGTCCATCGCTGTGACTTTACTGCAATCTCACCTACTGCTGTCTCAATCACTGAGCAATCAATTGCTGACTAGTCAATGAAACCGTATGGTGGCGTCCGTGTCACCGGCGAGAGGGAAAGCAGTGGATCTGCAGCACTGGCTCGGTCGAGCCACCCACGCGATACAGGACTGGGCCGACACCTTCGGCCCCTACCAGGCCCACCCTTCCCTCCTGGTGGACGACGACCGCTTCGCCGCCGCCTTCGGGGAACTCACGGGACGGCTGAAGGACAACTACCCCTTCTTCCACCCGCATTACGCGGGCCAGATGCTCAAGCCCCCGCACCCTGCCGCCGTGGTCGGCTACGTCACCGCGATGCTGATCAACCCCAACAACCACGCCCTGGACGGCGGCCCCGCCACCGCGGCGATGGAACGCGAGGCCGTCGCCCAGCTCGCCTCGATGTTCGGCTACGACACCCACCTCGGCCATCTCACCACCAGCGGCACGATCGCCAACCTCGAAGCCCTCTTCGTCGCCCGCGAACTCCACCCGGGCCGGGGCGTCGCCTACAGCGAGGACGCCCACTACACCCACGGCCGCATGTGCCACCTCCTGGGACTGAAGGGCCACCCCGTACCCACCGACGACCACGGCCGCATGGGCCTCGACGCCCTGGAGGACACCCTGCGCACCGGGGAGGTGGGCACCGTCGTGGTCACCACCGGCACCACCGGGCTTGGCGCGGTCGACCCTGTCCACGAGGTCCTTCCGCTCACCGAGCGGCACGGTGTCCGCGTGCATGTCGACGCGGCCTACGGCGGCTTCTTCACTCTCCTCGCCGACGCCGACGGCCCCGAGGCGCTGCAGGCGGCACCCTGGAGGGCCATCGCACGATGCGATTCGGTCGTGGTCGACCCCCACAAGCACGGCCTCCAGCCCTACGGCTGTGGCGCGGTCCTCTTCCGCGACCCCGAGGTCGGCCGCTTCTACCTCCACGACTCGCCCTATACCTACTTCACCTCCGCCGAACTCCACCTCGGCGAGATCAGCCTGGAGTGCTCGCGCGCCGGCGCCTCCGCCGCCGCCCTGTGGCTCACCTTCCAACTCCTCCCGCCCACACCGGATGGACTCGGCCAGATCCTGGCGGCCGGCCGGCGCGCGGCGCTGAAGTGGGCGGACCTCATCGACGCGTCCGAGTACTTGGAGCTGTACCAGCAGCCCGAGCTCGACATCGTCAGCTACTTCCCCACCGTCGAACCGGCCACCCTGACCGCCATCGACGCGGCCACCGCACACATCCTCACCGACGGCATGACCAGCCCCGACCCGGTGTTCCTGAGCACCCTCAAAGCCGACCGCGAGGCGTTCACCGCACGCCACCCTCAGATCGCCGCAGACAGCGACGGCGCCCGGATCCTCCGGAGCGTTCTGATGAAGCCAGAGTCCGAGCACCACGTCGAGCACCTGCACAACCGGATCGAACACCTCGCCCGAGCTCGCTGACCACCGGCAGAGTGCTTCTGCCCTGCCGCTCAATCGTCGCTACCTGTTCCCGGCCACGACAGGGATCGCGCAGACGAAGCGGGACCCACCTTCAGTCTGCTCCAGGGCCAGCATCCCGCGAGCCGACGACTTCATCAGACACTTACGAGACACGACAGATAAGCGTGAACAGGCACGGGGCCGGAGCTCCTCGTACCAGGCCAAGGCCTCCGTGCGGCTGGTGGTGGCGGGCACCGGCCGGATCACACGCGGCGGTGGCCGCAACAACTCGCCGAGCCGGTCCAGGCGTTCCTGCAGCGGGCGAGGGCGCAGGGCGGTGCCGGTGACCGTTGGGCAAGCAGCGAGGATCGATCCGAGTACGCGTGCAACCCGCATGTCGAATGTCGGCGGTCCCTGGACATTCGCGACTCCAGCGGTGGGGCTGATCGATGTCGGAAGCGTTTCACGTGTCGGCATCGGCCACGAAGCCAGGAGCACTCGTTCCTCAGGAGGGCGAAGCCGGCTCGCCGAACATCTGGCGTTTGAGCATCTTGATGGGGTTGCCGTGCCCTTCCACGACGCCCGAGTTCCAGAGCAGCGTGAGCCCTGCGATGACCGCGGCCCGGTCGCGACCGATGCCGGCGGCGACCTGCCGCGCCGGCAGGTCCGCGAGAAGAAAGGCCGGTCAGCCGACCGGGCATGGTGGTGCTCGACAGTTATCGGGGGGACCCTGTCAGTCCCTGAACTGCACCGATCACGCTGTCCACCACCTCGGTCACCGGCTTGGAAGCATCGATGATCGTCGCACCACGGCTTTCGTAGAGCGCTCGCATCCCAGGATTCCACTTCAGGGCCGCTGCGAGCTCTTCGGGATGTTGACCGAATGTGTTCGTCGTGCGGGTCGCGAGCCGGTGGCGAAGGGTGTCCTCGTCGATCACCAGGCACACGATGAGGTCGAAAAGATCGCGGACGTCTGCCTCGTTTTCCGCCGACCCACATAAGAACGCGATTCGGAAACGGGACTCCTCGACGAGGGTCTCAACGCGCTCACGGACGATCGCCCACCCGTATCGGTCGAGCCAGCCCCCAGGAACCGGATACGGAGGATCCACCACTACATCGCCCTTGGCTCGGTCGATCCAGCGACTGAAGCCGTCCTCATCGGCGTCGAGCGCGACGTAGCCACGCTCTCGCAACACCCCGCAGACCGTGGACTTACCGACCCCTGAATTGCCCGTCACCCACACCAATGTCACGCCGCCAGGGTAGCTATGACCACCCCGGGACAGTGCCGCAACCGCGGGCCGGTGTCCGTCGGTCAGGCCGAGCTCGGGCAGCAGCAGGGCCGACCACTGCTGGATCCGCATCCCCGTCATCAGTGCCAACTGCAACGCGGAGCGGTTGCGATGGGGTCGCCTCCCCACAAGGCCGAGTCCAGGCCGCCGCCCGGCTCCAGGCCACCAGACCCGACGTCCCGGAAGAATAGGTACTGGCCGAGGTCCCTGTGCCGGATCCGTGGATCCCGGCTCACCCCGCCGCACAGGGACTCCCCCACGTCCCGTCGCCCGTCAGGGCCGCCCGTTCACGTAACCGACCCGGCCAAGTAGCCGTAGAGCCCGCCGATCGCGGCGGCGTCCCGATCCCAAGTGGCCTCGCCCACCTTCCACGGCGCCGGTCGCGGCCTCGCTGGTGTGAAGGTTGGCCATCTCGCGGTCAACAGCAGCCGCTGGCCGCGCCCGGTTGGGCCGCAGTGGCGCAGCAGGTACGGTCCTGCCGCTTGGCCAGGGTGTCGGCGTCGGCCTTGACGACGTAGACCTCCCAGGGTTCCTGGCCGGGTCCGTGGAGCCACACCTTGTCCTGCAGGACCTAGCAGCAGGTGGTGTCGTTCTCCACATCCGTTGCCAGTCCCTGATCTGCCAGGCGGGTGGTCGCGGCGTGGACGGCTTCGGAGGATTCGCCTTCGAGACGGAGGTGGTCCATCCGCGTGTCCTCACCCGGCGCGCCCTGGATCAGGACGAGCTTCAGTATCAGTCACTTGACGTCTTCCATGATCGTCGGCCGCCGGTAGATTTACCCCCTGAGCAGGCATCACCTGCTCTTATCGAGCCCATTTCTCACCAACATCTCCAGCCGCTCACACCCCCGCCTGCCTCCCGAACCGGTCGACAGGTGCTGCCGCTTAAGGTGAACGAAGCCAATGACCCTATGAGCGATAACCCGGACGCATCGGCAGACCACATCAGGTGAGGCCACAAACAGCACGGAATCACCCGCGACGGAGTGCAGATCTTCGAAGCCAGGACTCGGGGGCTGTTCCGTCTCAAATGATGACTTGAGCCGTGAGGGTGCTGGAAATCTCGCTCGATCTGGTCCTGGGCGAGGTAATGCCGGACATGGAAGTCGACGACGGGCGGGAGCGGGATCAGCGCGCCTGGCGGTAGCGGTCGACGATTGCGGTGCGCAGCGCCGGGGCTGATGCACCGAGTGCTGACAGTACGGAGGGCACGAGCCCGCTGTTCATGGCGATGAGGCCGAGGGCGAGGTGTTCGGTGCCGATGTCGGTCTCGTGCCGGGCCTGCGCTTCGTGGACCGTGTTGGACAGGCTCTCCTTGGCGTGCGGGGTGAAGGGGATGTGCCCGGTGGGGCGGGCGCCGTCGGTCTGGTAGAGGCCGGCTGGAGCAGGGGTGGGTGCCGTAAGGACGACGCGTCGGGCGCGGCGTTGGCTGCGCCAGTGGCGCGGGGGCACTGCGCGCCGGGGGTTGAGCCTGGAGGGGCGGGGTGGCCGGTGTACGGTCCGGCCGGCGCGGGCGAGGGCTTCTGGTCCGAAGGATTCCTCGATCCTGGCGCGGACGGCGTCGAGATCGATCCCGATCGAGGCCAGCGCATCCCGGTTGAGGGTGCCGAACAGGAGGGACCCCGCGCCGAGCCCGACCCGGCGGACGATCTCCTCCTCGACGCGCTGCGGCGTGAGGCCGTGCTCGCGCAGGACGGAGCTCGCCGGCTGGTCGGTCAGGACGAGGGCGAGCAGGAGGTGTTCGCTGCCGATGTGGTGGTGCCCGAGCCGGCGTGCGTGCTCCTGGGCATGAGCTACGACGGTGCGGGCGTCGGGGGTGAAGTGTTCGAACATCATCGCCTCCCGATCAGCGGGCCGTACTTGCGGTGCACGGTCTGCTTGGTGACGCCGAGCCGCTGCGCGATGTCCTGCCAGGACCATCCCAGTTTCCGGGCGTTGTCGACCTGGAGGAGTTCCAGCCGTTCGCTGAGTTCTCGCAGGGCAGCCACCGCGCGGAGCCCGACGTCCGGGTCGTTGCTGGCAGCGCCCTCGGCGATTTCGAGTGTGTTCTGCATGCCCGTCAGCATATGCTGACGACCGAGGATGCGTCAACATATGCTGACGACGTGCAGTGACTTCGAGATCCGCGCAGTTCAGCTGCCCTGGCCTCGTTTCTCCTGTCCCCGGCTTCGTGCTCGTTGATCAGGCACCCGCCGCCGGGACGGCGATCCGCTTCACTTGAGACCGCAGAGAGAATCGGGGCCAGTTCGCCTGCGACGCAGACCAGTTCATCGAGGACGGGACCGGGGCGACTGGATCACGTCAGACGGACAGCTGCAGTCTCAGCGAACCGAGCCCACGCGTCATCTCACCCAATCCAGTCCACGCAGGTCAGCGGTGTACGGACGACTAATGAGTGCCCGCTTCTGAACTGCCCTTCCGAATGCGGCTGGGATGATTGCGGGCATGACACATTCCTGGCCGGCGAGGCTGTTCGGGAAGGAGCGACTCCGTAGTGCGGGTGAGGACTCGGCGGCGGTCTCGTCGCCGGGCCCGGTATGGAGCGATCCGGAGATCCCGGACGAGGAGCGCGCGGTTCTGCTCGTGCGCCTCATCGAAGACCCCACGGCGCGCGAGGACGAGCAAGACGACGCGGCGTCGGATCTGGCGTTCCTCTCCGGTCCGTTCGTCGAGGCGGCCCTGATCCGGGCCATCCGGGCGGGGGACTTCCGCAGCGACTTGGCCCAGCGCTGCGCCGAGTCCCTCGCCGGAATCTGGGCCAGGGAGGGCCACGTGGACCCCGCCTTCCTGGCGGAACTGCGCAGTCTGGCGAAGGAGGAGGTCTTCGGCATCCTGGGGGTACGCGCCCCGCACCTGCTGCCGCCTGACGCCCTCTAGAAGATCTCTGACGGCTGAGGTTGCGGAGGTCGGAGGCCGAGTCCGATCTTGGTCATGAGTCCCTCGGTGAGACCGGGTCGGTACTGTGTCCGCTTCAGCCGGGTGCGATCGGCTCGACGAAGACGTCAACGGTGCCGACGGTGAGGTTCCCCAGGTCGTCGTTCAACTCGGGATGCGTGCCGCCAGGCGACGACGTGCCCAGTGCGTGAAGGGAGGGAAGGGGCCCGTCGTCTCCTCCCGGTCGATCAGGGCGCAGGATCTCAGGCACTCGTGCGCCGTACGTGCAGGTGGCCGTCGCGGGGGAAGGAGGGCGGCGCCGCGGGCAGGATGCTGTCGACGTCGTACCGGCACTTCTGTGCAACCCGGCACGATGCCAGGGTGCCCACCTGGTGCAGGAGTTCGAGACGCTCCAGCCCGTCGGCTTCGAACGTGTCGAAGGCCCAGCTCGTGAGTGCCTCCAGAGCGCCGGGGGGAACTCGTCGCCCGCGAGCGTGCGCCGCGGTCCAGTAGCCCACCTCGGCCGCCGGTTTGCCGGAGGTGACTTCTTTGAGAACCACGTTGCCAACCAACTGTTCGCGAAGTGAACCGGGTTGTGCCTCAAGGACGGCGAAGCCGAGCCGCTCCCCCCTGCCCAGCCCCGCTGCCGGGCCTGCACCCACCGTGCCCCGTCAGCATCGTTGTCCACGCCAAAGCTCCCCCGCTGACGCAATGCGGGATCCCGGCTCACCTCGACCAATGCGGCAACGTCCTCCATGCGTCAGGGGCGAAGAACGACAGCGGGAGAGGCCGGCGTCGCGGCCACCTGAAGTACGACGGGGGCATTCATCAACCGATCATGTGAGGCGGCGTATTCACACGACGCCAGCCGCGCCCGGTCCATGCCACCTTGCGACCGCCTCGTCATGGCTGTGTCCGGACGCGCAGAGCCTGGACGGACCAGTCGAACACCGAAGCCAGACTCTCCGGGGCCGGCCAGCCGTTGACCACTGCGAGCAGCTGGAGGTATCGCTCCCTGCGGGGGTCGTTCACGCTCTCCAGCCGAGTCGCCAGCCGGCGGCGAAGCTCGACGTCGTCGGGGCGGCCGAGGAGGTGCGCGTAGTGCGCCGTGAACGCCGCGACGATCGGATCGGCCTGGGGCGAGGCCGGGTCGATCCCGGCGGTCAGGGCCGGGCCGGCCTGATCACGGACGGCTGCGGCAATGTCGCGGCGCGGGCCCATCGTGTCGCTTCGGGGCTGCTCGGCTGCCTGGTCCTCGGCCATCCGCCGCACAACGGCGCGGAAATCCGGGTCCAGGGACATTTCAGCCAACTCCACCCACGCCTGGACCTGCTCCGCCTCCGGGTTGTCGGGCAGCTCGGGAGTCATCGAGCGCATGACCCCCGCGAATGCGGGGACGGCGTCAAGACCGCCGAAGACGGCGTCGAGGAAATCGCCGATCAGACGTCGGCGTTCGTCCTCGGAGAGCTGGGCCAGCCAGTGCATGAGTTCCGTCTCCTCAGGTGTGGACCCGCGCTCGGCCACCGCCGTCAGCACCGCCCGTTGCAGGCGCAGAACGCGGATCTGCACTGCCAGTGCTTCGGCGTGCGCCGCGGCGACCTCGGGAAGCGAGAGCTCGCGGTCCACGACCTTGCGGATCGTGGGAAGGTCCAGTCCCAGCTCGCGCAGGGTCCGCACGAGGTCCAGGCGTGCGACGGCGTCGATGTTGTAGAGGCGGTAGCCGGCCGGGCTGCGGTCCGTCGGCGCCACGATTCCGCGATCGGAGTAGAACCGAATGGTCTTGACCGTGAGACCGGTCCGCCGAGCGAGCTCGCCGATCGAGTAGAGCGTGTCGCCGTCCATGCCCCCACCTTTGTGTCTCCCCCTACTGGAGACTCAAGTCCCTTCGCCTGCCAGCAGCCAACCACTCCTCATTCACAAGTCTTGACAATGCCTCCCAGCGAGCGAATCCGGGGCGGACTGCGAGTCTTCGCAGTCCGCCCCGTTTGTATGTCCTGCGGGGTGACGTGCCGGGCCTTCCGCGCCGGGCAAAGAGCCGGCTGGAGGACAGGCAGTCGCCGGCCGTTCTTCCCCGCGGATACGGGGGCGCGCTCCGGGCCCACCGGTCTGGGGCGCGTCGCCGGCGCCCCGCGATCACATCGGCCTTCGGACCCAGATCCGGCTCAGCTGGAGTCCGCCTGACGGAGCGGACCTGCGCCTTGCCCATCCGGCTGCGCGTCAGGCACTGCGGTGGCCTGTCGACGCCCCCGTGCCCGGCCTGTGGTTGATCCAGGGGCGGCTTTCCGGGATGAAGGGTTATCAGTGTCACACTGTCTGCCCTGGGGAAAGGGGTGGGCCTCATGGGGTTCGGTTTCCGTGTGGGTGTTCCGGGGATGAGTGTGCGCGTCTCGACGCGCGGGGTGCGTACCTCGCTCGGGCCGCGTGCGGCGAGGATCAGTGTCGGCAGCGGCGGTGCCCGGGTCTCCTCCGGGCTCGGCCCGTTCTACGCCTCGAGTTCCCTCCGGGGCAGCCGGGGGCGGACCAGTACCCGGCGCAGCCCGCGTTCGCGCACGGTTGTGCCGTCGGCCGCGCAGTTGGAGCGGGCGCGCCGACAGGCGGAACGGGCTCAGCAGGAAGCGCAGCGTGATGCCGCGATCGCTGAGCTGCGCGAGCTTCGGCGCCAAATGACCGAGGTCCACTTGCAGGTGTTTCCCGCCGCACATCCGCCCGTGCTCCCGGAGGTGCCGCAGCTGGGTCTGCCGTGGGCACTCGCCGAGGCGCAGGCGTTCCATCTGCAGGGGGTGGGCCGACTGGCGAGGGCGGAGCGGGCCGCTGCCAAGCAGCGCGCCCAGCAGGACGCTCCCGCCTACCTGGCGGCAGAGACCGCGCGTCTGCACGCGATCCGGGACCGGATGGCCGACGAGGCCGGGCAGTGGTGGCAGGCCCTGCTCGCCAACGACGAGGGCATTGTCTGCGAGGCCGTTAACACGGCCTTCTCCGACAATCCGGCCGCCGGCTGCGCCGTCGGCGTGGACGGCTCGGTGATGTCCGTGCTGATGCGGCAGCAGGACCTCGACACGCTGCCCACCCAGACCCCCGGCCTGACCTCCAGCGGACGGCCGACACTGAAGAACCTCACCAAGCGCGACCGGCTCCTGTGGTGGCTCACCTCGATGGGCTCCCACCTCATTGCCACCCTCAAAGAGGGCTTCGCCACCGCTCCGGGCATCACCGCCATCGACCTCGCCGTCCTCACGCGCCTGCCCGACACCCAGCGCCTGGGCTTCGTCGCCTATGGCCGCTGGACGCGACAGGCGATCGAAGGCACTGTCTGGCGGGAGGCAGAGGACGCGCTGCGGTTCTTGGACCTCGGCCAGGACGTCGCCTGTGCTGTCACCACGACCGCCTCGGGGAATCTCTCCAGCTCCATCAAACCGCTGGATACGAGCCGGGTGCCCGGCCTGCAGGAGCTGCTGGGCAACGCTCAGGACGAACCCGATTCCGGCGGGGCCGCCCTTGCCGACCTCGACCGCACGCTCGGCGCCAACACCCCGCCCGACGACCCGGCTCCGGACGGCGACCCCTACCGCCTCACCCCGTTCGCCGCATGGAAGCACGCCACGCTCACCACCACACTGCCGCCGGCACCCCTGTTCCCGCCGTCCGCGCCACCGCCTCCACCACCCGCACCGGCTGCGCTGGTGGCCGGGCAGACCCTGGTATTGCCCGAAGAAGCCTGGCAAGGCCTGCGGATAGCCTTCCGTTTCGCCGGCGCGGACGCCGATCTCACCCTCTTCCTCACCGCCGACGACGGTCGGGTGGCCAGTGATGACGACTTCGTCTTCTACAACCAGCCCGCCACCGCCGACGGTGCCGCACGCCTGCTGGGCAAACGGCAGGAAGGACCGCATACCGTCGAATGCGCCACCCTCCACCTGTCCGCCCTGCCCGAACGGGTCCAGCGCGTGACCATCGCCATCAACATGGACGTCGACACCGGACTGACCTGCGCCGCCCTGACCCACGCCGCCCTCGACATGGACAGCCCCGCCGGCGCCGCGTGGACGTTCACCCCGCCCGCCGACCCCCACATCAAAGCCATGGTCATCGCCGAGCTGTACCGGCACACCCTCGACGGCCGCCCCGTGTGGAAACTCCGCGCCCTCGGCCAGGGCTGGGCCGACGGCCTCGACGCACTCGCCCGCGCCCACGGCGTCGACATCGCCTAACCCGACCACGCGCACCAGCCACCACACCCACACACCCCGGGCAGGCCGGCGACACCGGTGCGCCACCAGCTGTGGCCCGCCCCTCCATGTCCCCAGGTACCGGCCGCCGTTACTCGTTCAGGCAGCACCGACCGCACCTCAACCGCTCCAGGAACGCCTCCACCGTGAACGCAGCCCGCCGGCCACGGTGGAGGACCTGTCGTCACGAACGTTCCGACACGACCTGCAGCATGCGGTCGGGGCACCGCTTCGGTGCCCCGCCACCGGGACACGTCAGTCCACATACCACTTGCCGCACTTGAAACTCCTAACAGAATGCTGCAACTCGCCTTGGAATGTTGGTGTCTGATGGGTTGTTAGCCTGGACATGAGAAGGGGTGAGCAGCCGCCGTGGATCGTGCCGGATGGGCTGTGGGAGCGGATCGAGCCGTTGCTGCCGGTTGTGCCGCGCCGTACGGATCACCCCGGTCGCAAGCGTCTGGACGACCGGAAGGTGCTTTCGGGCATCCTGTTCGTGCTGTACACCGGCATTCCGTGGGAGTTCTTGCCCCAAGAGCTGGGCTTCGGCTCGGGCATGACCTGCTGGCGGCGCCTGCGTGACTGGAACGACGCGGGCGTCTGGCAGCGGTTGCACGAGTCGCTCCTGGCCGAGCTGAACGCCGTCGGCGCGCTGAACTGGTCGAGGGCGGTGATCGACGGCTCGCACGTCAGGGCGCTCAAAGGCGGCCCAAAACAGGACCGAGCCCGGTCGACCGTGCCCGGACAGGCTCCAAGCACCATCTGATAACCGAAGGGCACGGCATCCCGCTGGCGGTGTCGCTGACCGGCGGAAACCGCAATGACGTCACCCAGCTCATTCCCCTGCTCCAGGCCGTCCCGCCCATACGCGGCCGACGAGGACGGCCCCGACGGCGACCGGTCGCGCTCTACGCCGACCGCGGCTACGACCACGACAAGTACCGCAAGCAGGTGCGGGCCCTGGGAATCACCCCGGTCATCGCGCGGCGCGGCGTCCAGCACGGCTCGGGACTGGGCGTGCACCGCTGGGTGGTCGAGCAGAGCTTTGCGCTGCTGCACTGGTTCCGCCGACTGCGCATCCGCTGGGAGATCCGCGACGACATCCACGAAGCCTTCCTGAGCCTGGCCTGCGGCATCATCTGCTGGCGACGACTGGTCAACCTCTCACTTTGTTAGGAGTTCTTGGTGACGCCGTCGACCTCAGCACAGGTGCGTGCGGCGAAGTCGGCATTCAAGACGGACTGCGTGCGGCTGCCGGTGTAGGGGCCGCACATCTTCCAGCCCTCGCTCTTCGCCCGCTGGTCGCTGACGATGCCCTTGGTGTTGGGGAACTTGTGGAAGCTGCGGTCGACCCACAGCCGGTCGCCGGCCTTGCGGCCGGACTTGATCTCCGCGCGGCTGTAGCGGTCGAGCACCGACTCGTTTTGCAGCTCGACGCGGCGGCCGTGGAAGTCGAACCCGGCGACGAGTTCAGCGATCGCCTCCGGCGACAGCCAGTCACATGGCTGATCGCCGAACGGTCTCCCGCCACTCGGCCATTACATCGTGAGACTCATCCATGGCGGGATCGCGACATCCGCCGGGTGCGTAGGCCGGGGACCGGTCGGCGCGGAGCGGCACTGGAAAGACGACAACCGGCCGGTCGGCTACCCCGGCGTCAAGGGAATCGGGCAGATCTACCTGCTCGTCCTCGTCAGCCGCGACCAGGCCGCCCAGTTCCCTGTCGACGATGTACAGGGACTGGCCCAGGCCGTGGCTGTGCCAGGCGGTAAGGGCACCGGGCGAAAACCGGCTCATCGCAGTAGAAGGTGTGGTCGGGGTCTGTCGGTTTTCGAGGTCGCCGACACGGACTTCAGGCTCGCTGAACTCCTGTCCGAGCGCGACGAGACGTGTGCCGCGGAACGAGCTATGCACCCTCGTTGTCACCGCGCAGGGAATGGATCATGCTCTGCAGGATCCGGAACGCGTCTGACTGCTCGGTCTCGGCCAGGCCGGCCAGCATTCTGGCCTCGACGGACCGGACGGCTGCGCTCGCTTTCTCGAGGCTTCGTCGGCCGCTAGGTGTGAGCCGCGTGGGAAGCACCTTCCCGACGGGTGCCTCCGCAGGCCTGGTCACGTAGCCGTCTCGTTCCAGGGCCTGGAGCAATACGTTCATCGTCTGCCGTGTCACGAACGCGCCCCGCGCAAGCTCGGAGTTCGACAAGCCCGGTCGTTGCGCCAGCAGCTCGAGGCAGGAGTAGTGCGTCACGCTCATCCCGAGCGGCCGCAGCACTTCCTCCATGGCCGCGCGCAGCGCGCTCGACGCTTCTTTCAGCAGATAGCCCAGTGACGTCTCCAGGTCGACGCCGACACCTTCTTGACTCATGTCAGTATTCTGACATAGGTTGATGCGTGTCAGAAAACTGACACGAAAGGAAGGGATACCATCATGCCAGCCACCGGCCCCGACTTCATCTCGCTCCAAGTGCGCGACCTGGACGCTTCGCAGGCGTTCTACGAGCAGTACCTGGGCCTCGTCCGCTCGCCGGCCGGACCTCCGCACGCCGTGGTCTTCGAGACGAAGCCGATCGCGTTCGCACTCCGCGACGTCATTCCCGGCACCGACCTCGCATCCGTAGCTCAGCCCGGCATCGGTGCCGCGATCTGGCTCCACGCCACCGACGTCCAGGCCATCCACGACGCGCTAGTCACCGACGGCCACACCATCGTCTCCGCCCCGATCGACGGCCCCTTCGGTCGGACCTTCACCTTCGCCGACCCCGACGGCTACCAGGTCACGCTCCACGACCGCGCCTGATCGGCCAAACGCCACCGGACGATCATCAGCGGGTGCGCCCCAGGCTCGTGCGTGACGCTACCTGCTGCCCTGACGACGCCATCGTCCGCCAGTACATCGAGAAGCAAGAACGTCCGCTCCAAGGCGCACGTCACAGCAACCTTCAGATGCATACGTCCCCGGCATGAACACCGGGGCCTTCTGCCAGAGTCCCGATAACCTTGGGCCACGCACGACTCAGCCGGAGGCGTCTTCCTCGCCGACTGCCCCGCCCGGCTCGCCATCGACATCATCACCAACAAATGGGCCGTCTTCGTCCTGTTCGCCCTCAGTCGCGAGCCCCGTCGGCACAGTGAGCTCGTTGATCTCGTCGGTGGCATCTCCCGCAAGGTACTCACCCAGACCCTGCGCAGACTTCAGAGCTACGGCTTGATCGAGCGCCGTGCCTATGCCGAAGCGCCCCCACGGGTTGAGTACAGGCTCACCGACCTCGGCCAAACCCTCACCGAACCCATCGCCACCCTGACCGACTGGGCGAGGACGTACGGCGCCGCCGTCGTCGACTTCCAGGAAGCGGCGCAACAGGAGAGCACCTCCGGCTCCTGGCCTGTGACCGACACCGGACAGGTGATCAAGAAAGGCACTCCTCGAGCGGGTCTGTGAGCCGAGCAGACGGTCTGGCTCGTAGCCTGCCGCCCGTGCTCAGACCAGGCGCCCTCCTGTCGGGCCCAGCCGACGAACCGCCGGGCACAGCCGCCGTCCGCCCAGACCGGGCGGATGGAGAAGTACCTCGTGCGCCGCTGCTCCAGCAGCCGCCCGGCGACTCGCCCCGGTAGGCATGTGGCGGATCGGCGTGCCCTCGGTCATCTCGACCTCCTCGCCGGAGATTGGTCGGGTCGCCGATTCAGTCCGCTGGTTCGTCGTGCGGGTCGGGCGTGCCGACGGTGTAGATGTCCTTGACCTTCACCTCGCTGACGCCGCGGCCCTCGTCGAACACCGCGCGCCAGTCTCCGATGACGTGGAGTTCGTCGGTGCCCATCGCACGGACGACCATGAGGCCTTCGTCGTAGGCGCGGTGGGCCTTCCACCACAGGTTCGCGAAGGCCTGGGAGCGGATGAGGTGCATCCAGTCGGTGCGGTACAGCTCCCGGTTGTAGTTCGACTCCCCCAGCGTCGAGACGAACTTCGAGTACATCGCCTTGACGTACTCCAGCGTCACCTCGTCGTCCTCGGCGATCGCCCGGTCCCGGGCGTCCTTGAGAGCGACACGGAACTTCTCCAGCAGGCCTTCCGTCTGGCCGGAGGTCCACGACTCGTGGATCTCCGGCGGGTCGCACAGGCCGTACCTCGGTCCCGAGACCCTCAGCAGCAGGCGCAGGGTCGACTCGGTCACCCACAGCGGGCCTGGCTCGTCCCGGCTGCCGATCGGGTTGGGGAGGTAGGCGTCGTGCGCCCAGTCGGGCGGGGTGATCAGGTGGACGCCGGCGCGCCGCGGGTTGTGACGGTTGCCGGTGGAGTGCTCCAGCTGCCCGAGCGGCAGATGGGTCTTGAGTGCGCTCAAATAGGCGCCGTTGATGTCGAGCGCGGTGACCTCGTGCTGTCCGGACGGCAGTTCGGGCCGCGCCCATTTGGGGCGGGCCTCCCAGATCTGGTCTGCACCGCGGGAGGTCTGTTTGCGCAGGATGTCGGGCAGCCATGGGTGCGCCACCACCTCATAGCGGCCGCCCTTGCGACTGTGATCCAGCAGCGCCATCGCGTCCGGAATCGCTCGTTTCACCAAGGCCTTGGTGGCCGCGTCGAGGTCGCCGGAGTGCTCGGCGAGCGCGGCCGCGACGGCGGAGCCGATCAGGTCCGGCGTGTCGGTGGTCTTCAGACGGCGGCCGACGGGTACGACCCTGACGCCGTCCCCCGCCGGGCCCTGCCCGCCGGAGGACGGCCGCGCACTGCGGGGTTCCGATTGCGGAGCCGGCTTCCGCGGCACCGCGGGCTCGCTCCTCTGCGCGGGCTCGGCGGCATGACACTCGGCGGGGTCCAGGTGCTGGGGGAATCCCGCGACCTGGTGGCGGGCGGGCTGTCCGCACAGCACACACGGCTGGGCGGTGGCGAGCATATCGACGTCGTCGTCCTGGCCGGCTGCCTGCTCGGCGTCCGCGCGAAGCTCGTCCTCCGGCTCATCGACCGGGACTTCCTCGGCCGCCTCCGCTGCCTCGGCGGCCAGCTTGGCCTTCGCTCCCTCAAGGAAGTAGGCGTACTTCTCCCGCACTTCCCCGCCAGGGTCCCGCCCGGACTCCCAGCCCCCGACCGTGGACGGGCTCACCCCCAGGGCTTGCGCGAGCTGGGCGCGCGAGAGGTTCAGCTCTTCGCGCAGGGTGCGCCGCTCCTCGGCGGGCGGCAGCGCCACCTCCTTCTTGGCGCCGGCGAGCAGGGCGTCGATCGCGCCGAAGTCTGCCATCACACGCCTCCTTCGACGGCTGCGGGACGCCGGGTGCCGGCCTGTCGGCCGGGGACGCGGCGGCGGGCGGAGGGCAGTGCCTCGGTGGCCCGGGTGGGTCCTGCCAGGAGTTCGAGGACGTCGATGCCGTAGTGCGCGGCGACCGCCTCGCAGTCGGTCAGGCTCCAGGCCGCGGTGCCGGACTGACGGCGGCTCACCTGGGCCTGGCTCACCCCCAAGGCGGCGGCGAGTTCGGTCTGCGACTCGCCGGCCGCGTACAGGAGCGCCGCCACCGCCGACCGCACCCGCTCTTCGAGACCCATACTCATACAGCGGAATCTAGCACCCAAATCCCATGCTCTATACGTATCCTGCATTGCTCTGCTCGACCGCGCGGGAGCGATGCGGCTGTGCTCTCGCAGGGCCGCCGGGCTGCTGGGACATACGGCCGCGGAGGTTTGCGGACGACCGATCGCAGCCTGCTCGAAGATCCCTCTTAAGGGGACCGGTCGAACCGACTGTCGCCGAAGTGCCTCTGGGCAGCTCCTGCGATGCCGTCCTCATCGTGACGTCGGCATCGGACGAGGGGTGCGGGAACAGAACTCGGCCTGCTCCCGAACTTTCCAGGAACTTGGCATAGTGACGGAAGAGCTCCCGGCGTGCCGAAGATCGTAAGGCCGCTTGACCAGACCAGAGGCCAAGCGGCCTTACGGGTGAGCACTTCCGTGCCCGCCCCCATGTCGTTCCGTACGCAGCTGCGTCCACGTAGTTGCCGGCCTGATTCCGGAACAGCCGACGGTCAGGCGCCACGCCAGATCGATCGACGTGTTCACGGAGGATCCGAACGAACTGCGGCGGGATAGGCACAGGCCGTGTCGCGGTGGCAGCGCGACGCTTGAGCGCGGTAGCTGCGCGACGCTTGAGCGAGTGCACCTCGTGCACCGCACCGTCATCCGTTCAGTCCTTGCCTGCAGTGACGACGCCACCCGGCAGAGACGCCGTGGCGAGTCGTACGGGGTAAGGAGGCGGGTAGTTATTGGGCCAGAGGTACGCCGTCGGGCTGCCCAAGCTGGAGGCACGCCGCGCTGGTCTGAGCAGACCTGTCAGGCCCGCGCCGAGGATGGCCGGGACAGCAAGGCGTAGAAGCCGGCTTTGGGTGAGCTGATCAGCACGGTGACGGCGCCCAGATAGCCGGGGCCGACGATGGCGCCGACGTGCCCCACTCCGAGCCTGAAGCCGAGCGCAGTGCCGCGCAGGCGGGCAGGGTGGGATACGGCGACGAAGATGTTGACGAGCGACTGGGTACCGAGCGCGCCACAGCCGGCGAGGGCAGAAGCCAGGAGCAGCACGGGCCGGGGCTGCGGAATGCTGGCGTGAAGAAGCCGCGATCAGCGAGCGCCTGACATGCGCCAAACTCGACGGCGAGTTCATCGGCAGGGTGGTTCTCGCCTGTACCGAGGACAGTGGACTGCGGAGCCGGCAGACCCAGCGTGATCCGAGCGGCCTGCAGCACCGATTCCTCAGCGTCCTCCTCGCGACTGCTCACGTCGGCGAACCGGGCACAGGTCCGGAAGAGTTCGGCATTGCCCAGTCCGGGCAGTTCTTTCCGCAAGGCGGGATCGGCAGTGACACGCGACAAGGACGCCCCGTAGAAGCCGGTCCCCTCCACCCCGGCCCGCCTCACGGCTCCCACCTTCTCGGCCCACTTCAGCAGATCCCGGGATGCGCATCCCGGTGCGTGTCCACTCCCAGCACCGCCACCCCCACAGGGCGTCGACGACGGGCCCGCGGAGCGAGCGACGTACTGGGCACGGGCGAACTGGACAGGCCGGATACAGTGCGCGCGACGGCAGCCTGGTTGCTCAAGGAGGGCAAGCGTGACCGACACCAGCGAAACCCGACTCGCCGACAGTGCAGCGCTCCCGACTCAGCAGAGTCGACTGCACCGTCTGATGCGCTACCTCCCCCTGATCGCCCCCGTCCTGCTGTGGACCGTGCCCTGCTGGCTGCTGCTGCACACCGGCCAGCACTGGCCGCTCCCTGTCACGCTCGCCGGCACCGCCCTGTTCGCCCTCGGCCTGATCGGTATGCCGCTCGCGATGGTGCGCGGCCACGGCCGACGCCAGCAGGACTGGGCGGCGATCGTCGGAGACACCCTGCTGGGCACCAGCTGGGTTCTGTTCACCTGGTCCGTCGTGCTCGGCGTCCCGCTGCGGCTCGCCTTGACCGTGACCGGCGTCAGCGGCGGCCAGGACCGGGCCCGGATCGTCACCTGGGCGGTCCTCGGCGCAGCCACCGTGCTGCTCGCCTGGGGGTACGCCGAGGCCCGCCGGGTACCACGGGTACGCCGCCTGGAGGTGCAACTTCCGCGCCTGGGGGCCGGGTTGGACGGCACGCGCGTCGTCCTCATCACCGACACCCATTACGGCCCGCTCGACCGCGCCCGCTGGTCGGCGCGGGTCTGCGAGACGGTCAACAGCCTGGAAGCCGACCTGGTCTGCCACACCGGAGACATCGCGGACGGCACGGCCGAACGGCGCCGCGCCCAGGCCGCCCCACTCAGCACCGTGCAGGCCACCCGGGCCCGGGTCTACGTCACCGGCAACCACGAGTACTACAGCGAGGCCCAGGGCTGGGTCGACCTGATGGACGAGCTGGGCTGGGAGCCGCTGCGCAACCGCCATCTGCTGCTCGAACGCGGTGGCGACACCCTCGTGGTCGCCGGCGTGGATGACGTCACGGCCGAGTCCTCCGGCCTCGCCGGCCACGGCGCCCACCTCGCCGGAGCCCTGCACGGCGCCGACCCTGACCACCCCGTCCTGCTCCTGGCCCACCAGCCCAAGTTCGTCGACCGGGCGGCAGCCGGCGGCGTCGACCTCCAGCTCTCCGGCCACACCCACGGCGGCCAGATCTGGCCCTTCCACCACCTGGTCCGCATCGACCAGCCCGCCGTCGCCGGCCTCAGCCGCCACGGCACCCGCACCCTTCTCTACACCAGCCGTGGCACCGGCTTCTGGGGCCCGCCCTTCCGTGTCTTCGCCCCGAGCGAGATCACCCTGCTCGTACTCCGCTCCCCGCAGCGGCCCCCCACGCCGTAGCGCTGGGCGGGCCGGCGGTTCCGCCTGGAGATGCTGCGGTGTGCCGGCACCCCGAAGAAGGGCTACGCAGCAACGCCCTGCGCGTCACCAGCGGCACCACCGCCTTCCAGGAACGCGGCCGACCTCGATCGTGTGTGGAGCGATCCGAGGTGTACGCGATTTTCATGGCCCTGGGAGTGCCGGAGGCGAGGGAGTCGCCGGGAGAGGCCGTCGGCGCAGGCGATTCCCCAGCCAGGGCAGAGATGACGGCACACGCGGAGCGTGCAGCGTCCAGCGGCTCCTGCCTGCCGGCCACCGTGAAGGCGAAGCCGGTGCCCTGCGAACCGGCACGCCGCGTCATTCAGAAGGAATGCGAAACTCGAATTTGGGACGGTCCCACGGCACGGCGGGCGGGTTCGCGAGCGCGGTCCCGGTCCGCACCGCACCAACGCGGTGGTAGAAGTCCTCGGCGGGAAGATGCGACACGACCTTGACACAGTCGAGCCCGGCGGCATGGGCCTCGGACTGCATGTGCGCGACGAGCAGCCGTCCAATACCCCGTCCTTGCGCTTCGTCGGCGACGAACAGCAGGTCGAGCTCCGGTGGAGCGAGGACGAGCGAGTAGAACCCTATGACCCGGCCTCCCTGCTCGTCGGCGTCGACGGCTACGAAGGCGCGGTGGGCTTCGATGTAATCAGGACCGACCCGGTAGCCCGCCACTGCGGCTGCGTACTCGCCCGCGTAGGCGCCTGAGCCACGCACAAGCCGCGTGAGCCGTTTGGCATCCCGCGCGACTGCCCTCCGTATCGTGATCGGCTGGCTGATCGGGGAAGTGCGTGAACTCATCGGGAGAGTATTTCGCACCGGGGAGTGCCTCCCTGCAGCGGGTCGGCTGCTCGGGCGGGCGTTCCTTCACCGCTCCCTGGAACCAGTCGTGCGAGCGCAACCGATCTCACGCCAAAGCCGCGCCGGAGCGCTTCGGCCTCTCCCGGCTCCGCGCGGAGGTCCCCGTCGGAACGGTTTCCGGCGGGCCTCGCCGTGCCACGAGCGATCACAGGCGGGTCACCAACCCCGCAGACGCCCTCGGGCCACAAGGCCCTGACCTGGACTTACACGCTCACCCCGGATTAACTGGACGCCCGTGGACGGTCTCTACGACATGCGCCATGTGGTGCCACGGAGACACTCCCGGCATCGACACCCAGCGCGGCCCCGCCACCAGATCCGGACCGGGAGCGGACCGACTTCGCTCCCCTTCCCGAGATTTCTCTCATTTCCTCAGGTCAGCGGGCCATGTACCGCAAGCAGACGAAGAACCTTCTGGTGTCGCACTCTCCGAAGAAGCTGGGCTTCTTCAGTGAACCGAAAAGCGGCCTTACTCCCGATATCTCCCACCCGTATCCCAGTGCTGACCAGGAGTTCCGGGCCCGCTGTCGTGGGGACAGGAACACGTCACGGTGGTCCACGGGCCCGTCGCTCTGCAGGATCTGGACGCGGCACAGCCCGCACTCGCCGCGCAGACAGTCGTACATGATCTCGACGCCCGCCGCCCGCAAAGCGTCCAGCATGCTGGTGCCGACCGGAACCTCGACCGTGACACCGTGCCGCGGCACGGTGACCCGATCCGGACGGGCGGGATGGTCACCGCTCGTTCCGAAGGTCTCGAACCGCAGGTCCGCGGGCGATCGCCGCTCCTTGCCAGGCCTGACGGACGTCCCTGAGCAGGCCCATGGGACCACAGACGTACAGCACGCCGTCCTTGGGAACGCCGGCGACCACCTCGGCGGGGCTCAGACGTGCTCCGCGCGCCGATTCCGCCAGAGTCACCAGGCCGGGGTGGCCATCCTCCAACTCCCGTGCGAACGCCATGCGTTCGCGGGACCGGCCCGCGTAGAGGATCCGGTAGTGGCTGCCTCGGGCGCGCAGGGCCCGGGCGAGTCCCGGGGGTGATGCCGATACCGACGGCGAGCAGCACGCTGGGGGCGGAACCCGGGTTGAGCGGGAACTCGTCGATGGCTCGTGGCCGAGCAGGAAGGGGAACTCTCGTTGATGCCGCCCTCACGGTAGTGGAGGTCGGTGTGGCACACCCCGCATGCCTGGATGCGTACCACCGCCTCCCCCGGCCCCGGATCGGGGATGACGATCGTCTCGATGCCGACCGGCTCGCCCTTCGCCCGCGCGACGACTCCTCATACCTGCTGGGACATTTCTTGCTTCCCCACACTTCTCGGTGATCGAGGGCCGGTCAGGCGGCCGGCTGGACGCGCACGGGCAGGGATGCCCAAGAGCGCAGGGTGTTGTTGGGGTGGCGCTGCGGTGTGCCGGTGAGCTCGATCCGCTCGACGCGGCGGGCCAGTGCGGTCAGCAGCGCCTCGGCCTCCAGGCGGGCGACGTGCTGGCCGATGCACTGGTGGATGCCCATGCCGAAGCCGACGTGGCGGGAGGGGTCGCGGGTGAGGTCGAAGCGGTCCGGATCGGTCCAGCGGGCCGGGTCGCGGTTGGCCGCGCCGAGGAACATGAGGATCTTCGTGTCCGCGGGGATGAGGGTGCCGGCGATGGTGATGTCGGTGGTGACAGTACGGAAGAAGGTCTGCACCGGTGACTGCCAGCGCACCGCCTCGTCGAAGGCGGCCCGCGCCAACTCCGGCCGCTGCCATAGCCGTTGCCACTCCTCGGGGTGGGTGGCGAAGGCGTACAGACAGGCCGCAAGACCGTGCACGGTGGTATCGACGCCGGCCGTGAGCAGTGAACGCACCACCAACGGCGCCTGCGCGTCTGTCAGATCACCACGATCGGCGGCCTCCCAGATCCGCGCGCCGAAACCGTCCTCGCTCAACGTCTCCCGTGCGCACTGGGCGTTCACCCACGCCGACAGTTCGGCCACCCGGTGCGCGTCGGCCGCGACCAGGTCGTTGCGCGGGCCGAAGGCGTTGAAGGCCATGTTGCCGTAGGGCAGCAGGTTCTCCCGGCCGTCCGGGCCGAGGCCCACCGCGTCCGGGAAGGCCCGCAGAGGGAACGCCTCCGCCAGCGCAGTGAAGGCATCGAACTCGGTGCTCCCGGCGAGGACGTGGTCGACCAGCTCCTCGGCCACGAGGTGCCAGGTCTCGCGCAGGCGGCGCAGGGCGGGCGGGGCGAGGATCTCGCGCAGCACCCGGCGCGGCGCGTCGTGCCGGGGCGAGTCCGCCTCCAGTAGCAGGCTCGGCGGACGCCACGGCTTCTCGTGCCGGAAGTTGGCCAGGCCCACGCCCGAACCCGACTCGAAGTGCTGCCAGTCCACCAGGGCTGCGTGCACCTGCTCATAGCGGGCCAGCGCGTGGACGTCGTAGCGCGACAGGTACACGACCGGACCGGCCTCGCGCAGGGCCTGATGCAGCGGCTCGGGATCCAAGAGGGCGTCGTGGGCGAACGGGTCGGCGTCGCTGGCAGGCGGCACGACGGCACGCTCCAGTGCCTCGGTCATCGCGGCTCCTTGAGGAAAGGGAAGAAGGACGGGTGTGCTCAGAGATCGAGCACGAGGCGGTCGCCGCAGGAGCGGGACACGCACAGGAACATGCAGTCGTTGGCGGCCCGTTCGTGGTCGGCGAGGATCGAGTCGCGGTGGTCGGGCTGTCCCGCCAGCACCGGTGTCAGACACGTGCCGCAGGTGCCCTGCTCACAGGACGACAGCACGTCCGCCCCGGCGCGGCGCACCGCCTCCAGCACGGACACGTCCGGGGTGACGGTGACGGTGCGTCCCGTGCGCCGCAGGTCCACCTCGAACGGCGCCTTGCGCACTGGCGGGGTCTGCACAGCGGCGGTGAAGCGCTCGGTGCGCGGGGCGTACGTCGGCCAGCCGGCGCACGCCGCTTCGACAGCGGCGAGCAGCGGCGCGGGGCCGCAGCAGTACACCTTGGTGTCGGCTCGTGGTGCGCCAAGCCAGGCCGCGAGGTCCAGCAGCCCGAGCTCGTCCTGCGGGACGACCTGCACCCGCTCGCCGTAGGCCGCCGTCAACTCCTCGCGAAAGGCCATCGACGACCTGGTACGGCCGCCGTACAGCAACTGCCAGTCCGCGCGATTGGCTTGGTGCCACCGCATGAGCCCGGTGGTGTAAGGGACGTGGGTGATGCGGGCGAGGATGCCGAACAGGTCGAAGGACAGCGCGGGTCCGGACTGTCCGAAGAGGGCAACGAAGGACCAGCTCGCCGCGCCCCGCCAAGAAGCCGCAGCGGGGAAGAAATTGGGTGACGGCGTTGCGGTGACCGCCCATCAGCGACAGCCGCGGACCTCGTATTCATCTCGGCCTCAGCACCTGTATCTCCACGCGCGTGAAGCCGCTGAAGTCGTACGTCCATCTCCACAAAAGCGATTGCAGTCCGACCCAGGCCCTGGCTACGGTTCGCGCATGTCTATGACGCCCCGTGTTTCTTAGCTCGGACACCAGCTTCGACGTCACCCTTGTGCCCTTGAGCTATTATGGAGCGTAACTCCATTGAATACTCTTCGCGGTCCCGGCCTGTTCCGGAACCGGGACTTCTCGCTGCTGCTGAGCGGCCAGTTGGTCTCTGCCATCGGTGACCAGGCTCATTTCATGGCCCTGCCGCTGATCGTGCTTGCCCTCACCGGGTCGGCCGCCCAAGCCGGGTTCGTTCTGGGCCTCGGCACTCTTTCCTTCTTGGTGTTCGGGCTGATTGCCGGCGCCCTCGTCGACCGGTGGGACCGCAAGGCCACCATGATCTGGTGTGAGCTCGGCCGGGCCGTGCTCATTGGTAGCGTCGCCGTCGCGCTGTGGCTGAACAGGCTCACGATGCCCCAGCTGTATGCGACTACGGTGCTTGCCGGGATCCTGACCACTCTCTTCCAGGTGGCGAACTCAGCGGCGCTGCCCAACGTGGTTGGTCCGCGACAGCTGTCCGCTGCGCTCGGCTACTCACAGTCCGCCACCAGCGCGGTGGGCATCTTCGGGGCCTCACTCGCCGGTGCGCTCTATGCCTTCGGCAGGACTGTGCCGTTCGCCGTCAACGCGATTTCTTTCGCGGTGTCCGCGGTGTCGCTGCGTTTGATGCGTGCTCGATTCCAGATGGACCGGCAGGACGTGCGGACGACGTCCCGACTCACCACCGAGATCAGAGAGGGGCTCGGCTGGCTCTGGCGCCGGCCGGTCATCCGCTTCCTCACTCTTGTCTCGGCCGCTGACAAGGTGCGCTACGGCGCCGGGTACCTGTTGATCATCACTCTCGCCCGGCAGGTCGGTGCCTCGCCCCTGTGGATCGGAGTCATCTTCAGCGGCGCGGCGGTCGGTGCCATGGCGGGGGCGCTGGTCTCGGACAGGGCCACTCGCCGCTTTCCGCTGGGTCGGATCGCTGTGGTGATGCTGTGGTTGGAAGCATTGATGTTCCCGCTGTACGCTCTCGCGCCCAACCCGCTGCTGCTGGCAGCGGTCGCGGCCGCCGAGTCGCTGGTGGCTCCGGTCTATACGGTGGCCATGACCACGCACCAGCTGGCGATCACCCCTGATGAGCTGCGAGGCCGGGCGACGAGCGCGGTCTCCACACTCACCACGGGAGCCCTGTCGATCGGCACGCTCGCAGGTGGCGCGCTGATCACCACACTGGGTGCCAAGCCGCTGGTCTGGCTCTGCGGAGCATGGCTGCTCACTCTGGCCCTCCTCACCACGGCCAACCGGGCCGTGCGGCAGGCGCCGCCGGCGGGTGCGCTTCCACAACAGAAGGACACCAGCGCGGCCGAGGCCGCTGACATGGCCGGCTAACACCCAGGACTGCGGCCACCGTTGAACTGATGACTCAGCGGTGGCCGCTGGTCGCACCGTCAACCTGCTCCTGCGTTGGCGCCGGATGGACATGTCCCGGATGCCGGCGTGTATTGAGGCGACCTGGGTGAGCTGGTCCGGTCATTGGCGGGCCGAACCTGCGGGTGAGACGGGGGGTCTTGAGAGTGATGGCGGCCCAGGAGATCAGGGTTCGGCGAGGCGAGACGACGAACCCGGAGGCGTCCTTGGGACGGCTGACGGGTTTGATCGTCGTGCTGAGGCGGAGACGGAACAGGACTTCTTGGCGGCGGCGGAGTCGTGCAGGTCGGCGGGTGGCCCTGGAGCGATTTCTCAAGCACTACGGGTTCACGTATCACGCAGCCCGGGATTTCCCGAACTACCCCGTCTTCCCAGGGCAGAACGGCCCTATGGGCCGGTTTCCGGGGGAGATCAACCTGTTCGGAAGCATCTGGATGCTCCGACGCAACCCCAATCTGACGTTGAGCCATGATCCCAACGCCTGGCATCCCTCCTTCGTCGGCGACATGGCCATGCAACTCGCCTCGTGGCTGGAACAGCAGACGATTGAGAACGACGCGGAAGTCTGAGCCCGATCCGCTGGTACTTCCGACGTCATGCGTTCGGGCAGCCGTCTCGACGCATGGTCGGACAACCGGGCCCAGCCGGCGCATCACCACCGCAGGCGGCTGCTACCCAGGCCGGCCCGTTGCCCGAAAGCCGTAGCGGCCGGTGCTGCCGAGGGCGCTGGGGCCCCGCATGCGCGCAACAGTCACAAGCCGCACGCTTGGAACATGGCCACTGAACCGACCGTCGTCGTCTATCCGCCGACCGAAGACGGCGGCCGGCGTGTCCGTATCGGCGACCACTTCGTCGGCATCGCCTACGGACTCATCGATGTCGCCGCCTTCCTTCAGGAGGCCGGTCTGCAGGACTGGGACGAGATGGATGTCGCCCGGTCTGCTCTCGTCGAATGGCGCGGGGGCGGTCCTGAACAGTGGAAGCGCTGAGGACCGCGCGACGGCCGCATCACCTCACGCTGCGACGAGTCTCTCGAAGAAGAACTCGTGTTTGAGGAACGACGTCTCGTGTTCCGCTCCCGGGTACGGCGGGATGAGCGGGGCGGCCTGGATGAGCCGCCAGCCGTCCTCCAGCGCGGCGACGCCCGTCTCGTACGGCGGCTCGTCGGTGTCCCCGGTGGTGGGCCGGGTCGCGCCGGTGCCGTCGTAGCGGGCCCATCCGATGACCGGGGCGTCGAGGGCGGAGGTGGCCAGGTACAGGACGAGGACCTGCTGCCGCACGGTGTTCGGACTGGTCATGCGTGGCTCCGGTGCGCAGGTCGGTTGGAGATGCGGGTGGCCCAGTACTCGATGTCGAAGTCGGGATCGGCGGACAGCAGGCGCCACAGCCGGATCCGGTTGTGGACCTCCAGCCGGCCGGTGGCCGGTTCGTACCAGGCAAAGGTGCGCCTCAACTCCTCGCGCACGGCCGGGTCGTGCAGGTCGGCGGTGTCCCAGAGCCGTACCTGCGGCACGGTCGGGTTGAAGCGGATCTTGTACATGTGGCGGACGGTGTCGCTGTCATTGCGTCGCCCGCCGTGCCAGATGCCGTGGTGGAGCAGGAGGACCGTGCCGGCCGGGCAGGTCAGCCGGGTCTGGCCGCGCAGGTTCTGGTAGCGGCCGGTGTCGGACTCGTTGGTGCGGCGCAGATGGCTGCCCGGGACGATGAGCGTGCCGCCCATGTCGGCGGTGACCTCCTGCGGGTAGTACATGAGCTGCACGTCGAAGGCGTCGGGCCGCACATCGATGAGGGCGTCGGCATGCAGCGGCTGCGCGCTGCCCTCGCGCGGCTCGCGGGTGTGCACGTGGTGGTGGTCGACGGTCGGGTCGGGGCCCACCAGGCTCTCCAACGCGCCGGCGACGGCGGGAAGTTCGAGGAGCCGTCGGGCGAAGGATCCCTCGGGAAACGCCTTCCGTACGGGGGTGCCGTAGGGCACGGAGGGCAGCCCCGCGGCGAAGACGCCGGGCGCCTCCTCGTTGAACTCCCGGGGCACGACGCCGTCCAGGCGCAGGAATCCGTGTGCCACGAACCGCGCCACCTGGGCGGAACTCAGCAGTTGTCGTGTGGTTGGCATACGGCAACCGTAGGAGGAGCGAGGCCGGGAGTCGTGGGCTGTAATCAGCAAGCACTGGTAGTTTTCCGTCATGACGCATTCCGTGGAGCTGACCCTCGACCTGCCTCCGCAGGTGGCGAACGCGGGCGTGGGCGTCCACGGGCACACCGGCCCGCACGACGTGTTCCGGCTGCCGCGGCTGTGGCAACTCCATCTGTACACCTACTCCGGCACCCTGGAGTTCGACGGCCATCAGCACCCGATCCGCCCCGGGCACATCAGCCTCGTACCACCCGACACAGAAGTCCACTTCCACTACGACACCACCCCGAGCCAGCACCTGTATGCCCACTTCAGACTGCGGGGCGAGGGCGAGCGGCGCCGCGTCCCCGTCATGCAGGACGCGGGTGCGGACGCGGCGGTGCTCGGCGCGCTGCTGCGGCATACGGTCACGGCCGGCACGCAGTCCCCTGCCCGGGCCGCCGCGGAACTGTGGACCGTACTGTGGCGCACGACCGGCCTGACCGACGCCTCCGACCGCGAACGGTCCGGGCATCCCGCCCTGCGCACAGCCATGGCCCACATCGAAGAACATCTGGCCACCCCGCTGAGCGTCCCCGACATCGCCCACGCCGCCGGGATCTCGCACACCCAGCTCACACGCCTCTTCCGCCAAGACACCGGACTCACCGTCGTCGGCTACATCCGGCACCGCCGCATGGAGCGCGCCCGGCACCTCCTGATCGCCTCCACACTCGCCATCCCTGCGATCGCCGCGACCGTCGGCATCCCCGACCTCCAGGCGTTCAACAAGACCTGCCACCGAGAACTGGGCGCCTCACCACGAGCCGTCAGACACCCAGGGCGGCGATGAAGGCCCCGGCGGGAGGAACCCCTGGGCCACACCACCGAACCCACGGTGAACCGCGCCGTCCCACTCACGTGGCCCTGCTGAGTTCCTCGGAGGTTCCCGTCATGGCCACGCTGCCGTCCCCTATGACGAGGCAGTGGCTGATCGCGTCGAAGGGGAGCTTGGCGTTCTGCTCGACCAGAGATCGACTCAGGCCCTCCTCCCTCAGCCGCCGCAGGGTGTCGAGGATGAATCCGGGGCCACTGGCGTGGGGCATCGCCTCGACCGCCGAGTAGCCGGTGCCCATCAGGACGGCACCGTCACCGCGCTCGATCATCTCCGGCAGCACCGCATGGAACACCTCCACCGGGGTGTAGGTCGGCGGCGATCGGGGCGTACTCGACGACATCGATCCGGCCGAAGTGGTCGCGGATGGCGTCGACAAGGGCCGGGACTGCGGTGGGGTCGGCCAGGTCGGCAGGGAAGGGGGCAGCCTCGATGCCCCCTTGCGCGTCTCGTACCGTTTGACGGAAGCCGGCGGGGCACTCGAACCGGCTCTCAAGGAGCTGGCCGCCTGGGCGGAGCGGCATCTCCCGGACGCGGAACGGGCCACGACCTCGTCCGGGATCTGAGCGAGCGGTGCGCGTTCGGGATCTTCCTCCGGGCCGTTGGGGCGCCGGGCGCAATGTCGACGCTTCGGATCTCCAGGGTTCACGCTCCGTCCATGCGGGTCACCCGCCGCACCAGGTCCACCCAGGTGGCCTGGAGACGGGCGACGGGGACCTCGCTTCCCACATGCAGGTAGTCCGTCGTCTCGAAGTTCGCGAAGGCGAGCAGGGCGTGGGCGAGCATGTCGTGGTCCCCGTCGACTCCCGCTTCCGTCAAGAGGGTTGAGACGTGGCGGTGGAAGGAGCGACCGGTGTCGGAGGCGTGGCGACGGTCGTGGAGCACCTGGCGTCCCAGCGCGGCGCCCAGGTCCGCGTCGGCAGCGATGCGCTCGATCAAGGCGGAGCCGAACGCCTCCAGCCGTTCCCTCGCGGGCGCGCCCGGCCCCAGTGGCGAGGGACCTTCGGTGTACGCCACCTGGAACTCGGCTTCGGCCTCACCGAGGAGGGCGAGCAGGAGCCCGTCGCGGTCGCCGAACCGGCGAAAGAGCGTGGCCTTTCCCACCCCGGCGGCCTCCGCGACCGACTGCATCGTCACGTGTCCGGCGCCACGCTCGCCCACCAGCCGGGCTGCCGCCTCCAGCAGGCGGGCACGGTTGCGGGCGGCATCGGCCCGCTCGACGACGGTGTCGTCCGCCACATCCATCACGGTGTTCCTGTCACTTGTGCGTACACGATTCCGTCCTCGACCCGCACCGGGTACACGGGGACGGGGCGGGTCGCAGGAGGATCGAGAGGGTCTCCAGTGCGCAGGTCGAAGCGGGAGCCGTGCAGCCGGCGCTCGACGGTCAAGGCGTCCACCTCCCCTTCGGAGAGCGAAACCGCGCTGTGCGAGCACAGGTCATGGATCGCGAAGACCCGCTGCTCGGTCAGGACCGGCGAAACGGGCACACCCTCCACCTCGAGGCGCCGCGGGACGCCCTCCTCCAACTCATCGAACGTGCAGACGTACGCGTATCCGTTGCCCGACATCGCTCTCCTCGGCTGCATTCATGGCGCCGGCGGCGTGCCTTCCGGTTCACAGGAGTGCATCGCGCGGGCTACGACGTCCCGCCCGGAGCGGCACATGTGAGTGGTGCTGATCGCCGAGGCCGACGACGCGGGGACGAGCCGGGACCCGACCCCGGTCCGAAGCGAGTTCGGCAGACGGGCCCAAGCCTCGTCACATGATGGTGAGCACGGCCAGGACGTCGTCGTACGTGCCTTTCGCCTCCACGGCACACGCGGACCTGACACGATCTACGACCCGTTCCCTCGTCGGTGCTGGGAACTCGGGCTCAGGTGGTGAGCTGCTGGTGTCCTATGACGGAGAGCAGTTCCAGCTTGCTGTGGCTTTCCGTGCCGGGGCGGGTGGTCAGCACCACCAGGGTCTGGGCGCGGTTCTCGGTGAACAGGACCTGGCCGTCGACGTCGATACGGCCGAGCTCGGGATGGACGATGGTCTTGCTCTCGTCGTAGCGCTGGGCGACTTCCTGGAGTTCCCACAGGCGGACGAACTCGGGGCTGTGTTCCTGGAGTTCGGCGAGGATCCGGGTGGCCCGGGGGACGTCGCTGCCGGCCGTGAGCGCGGCCCGCAGACGGGCTGCCTGGGCACGGCCGTGTCGTTCGTGGTCTTCTTCGGGATATACCAGCCGCTCGGCCGGGTCCATGAACCAGCGGTAGTAGGCGCTGCGGGCCAGGCCGGTGTGCCGGGTCTGGTCGCCGAGCAGGGCGATGGCCAGCGGGTTCATCGCGAGGGTGTCGGACATGTCGGTCAGCACCAGGGCCGGGGAGTCGTCCAGACGGTCCAGCACCCGCAGCAGCGTCGGGCTGACATGCTCGGAGCGGTGGAAACGGGCCGGGGCGTTGTGACCGATGAGGACGAAGAGGTGGTCTCGCTCGTCCAGGGTCAGCCGCAGCGCCCGGGCAAGGGCGGTGGCGATCTGGACGGAGGGCTGCGGGGCACGCTGCTGTTCCAGGCGGGCGTAGTAGTCCGTGGACATGCCGGCGAGCTGAGCGACCTCCTCGCGGCGCAGCCCCTGGGTGCGCCTGCGCGGCCCCTCGACCAGTCCGACGTCGCGGGGGCGCAGCGCCTCACGCCGGTGGCGAAGGAACTCCGCCAGTTCTTTCTTGTCCATGTACCCCATCGTCGCCGCTTGACGCCCGGCTATCCAGAGACCGCCAATCCATGGATGAACCGTCCTCTCCCGCCCGCGCGAAAGCTCTCATACGGTCGACGCTGCGGGCACTCCGGGCGAGACAGGGCCACGCCACGTTGCGCTGCTGACACCCACCAAGCGAACGGAAGAACAGATGACCGTTTTCAGTGACCACAGCATCGAGCTTTCGCAATTGACTTTTCCATACCGCGAGGCGGGTAACCCGGATGCGCCGCCACTCATTCTTCTGCATGGCCTCATGTACGACGCGCGGGACTAGGACGAGATCGCGAGCTTCCTCGCCGAGCACTACCATGTCTTCGCCCTCACTCAACGCGGCCATGGCGAAAGCGCCTGGCCCGGCGACTATTCCTTCGAGTTGGGGTGCGGCGACCTCGAAGCGTTCTCCGATGCGCTCGCCCTGGGCCGCTTCACGTTGATCGGCCACTCGATGGGCGCACGGGTCGGGTGCGTCTTCGCGGAGAAATGGCCCGAACGGATTGAGCGGATGGTTTGGGAAGACACCGCTCCCATCGATGGGCAGTTCCCGGAAGGTTCCGACGCCGTCAGGGGAAAACCGCTGGGCTGATCCGTGTGTGAACCGACCAGGCCGCGTCAGTGCGCCACAGCCGCCGGCTCCAGGACGAAGACCGGGATCTCACGGTCCACCTTCTTCTGGAGCTCGGCATAGGTAGGAAACGCCTCGACGGCTTGTGATACCAGAACGGGTGCTTGGGGGCCTCTCCCGCGGAGGCGACCACGGCGTAGGAGCCGTCGTGCTCCACGCGCATGAGCGGGGACTTTCGGATCTTTCCGCTCTTCCCGCCCAGGGTGGTCAGGATGACGACCGGCAGGTCCCGCCTTGTCGCGTCGTCCCAGCCGATCAGGCTCGGCTCGTACTCGCCTCTGAGAGGCATGCTGACCAGTCCGTACTGTCGTATCGAATCAGAACATTTCCGTCGGCGGACAGCGGGTTGTGGCCGCGGCGGAGCGGCGAGAATCAGGGTTCTTGAGAGTAAGGAAATGACCTTAGTTCGGCGCCAAGGTGACCAATTGGGATGGGCGGCGGGCGACGCCGCCCGGGGGCGGCCGGAATGACGCCGCAAGGACACGCTGACGACGTTTCAGAACGTGGCCTGGCCGTCGTCATACGTGCCGTTGGTGTGCGCGAAGAAGGAGTCAAGGCTCGGATCGGGGTCGCAGCACACGACCCCGATCATCACTTGGCCTGTATGACCCGCTTGGATATGCGCCAGCCGTCGGCGGTGCGCCGCAGTTCATCGGCGTAGACGACGCTGATGACGGTGCCGCCGTCGACGACGCCCAATGCCTTGGATCGGACCCGGGCCTCGTCGGCCGGCCCCTCCGACACGACGATGTTCGTCGTGTGATGAGCGCTCGCGTGTCCGTCGGCGCTCAGGACGGAGGTGATCGCCTCCAGCCCGACGACCGGGGCGAAGCCGAAGACGCTTCCGTCCCATTCCGCATCTTTGGTGAGGACCTCGCCGAGGCGGGCCAGCTCACGGTCGTCCATGATGTGACCCCACAGGGCCAGCACCCGTGCTATTTCGACAGTGTCTTCATTCGTGGGTTTCATCGTGGTTCTTCCTGTCTCCCTTGTGCAGGGAGGAAACGAGCGGCTGGGGAGCGACGTCGCTCAGACGCCGCTGAGCATGGCCAGGACGTTGTCGTAGGAGCCGTTGGCCTCCGCGTCGCGCACGAACCTGGCGCGCTCCACGACGAGTTCCTTCGCGTCGGGGTTCTCGCGCACGATGTCGAGGGTCTCGGTGAGGAAGTCGTCCAGCGGCATCGAGGTCTCGCTGTTCTCCTGGCCCAGCAGGGTCGTGCGCACGCCCGGCGGAGCCACCTCGATCACCTGCACGTCGGCGTCGGCGCCCGCGAGCTGGACGCGCAGGCTCTCGGAGAAGGAGTGCAGCGCGGCCTTGGTCGCGTTGTACGTCGGGGTGGCCGGCATCGGCACGAACGCCAGCGCGGAGGTGACGTTCATGACGACCGCATCGGGCTTACCGATCAGCAGCGGCAGGAAGGCGTACGTCATCCGGATCGTGCCGAGCAGGTTGACCGTGACGTGATCCTCGGCGATCGGGAGTTCGGCCGGGTCGAGGAGGTTCTCCCGCAGCATGATGCCGGCGTTGTTGACCAGAATGTTCAACTCCGGGTAGCTCGCGGCCACGGTCTCACGGACACGGGTGATCGAGTCGGGGTCCGTGACGTCGAGGACGAGCGCGTCGATGCCCGGGCGCTCGGCCCTGATCTCGTCGAGCAACGCCTTGCGTCGCCCGGCGACGATCACCTTGTTGCCGGCCTCGTGCAGACGCAGGGCCAGGCCGAGCCCGATGCCCGAGGTGCCGCCGGTGATCAGGATCGTGTTGCCGGTCATCTTCATGGGGGATTCTCTCCTTCGCTGACTGCGGGCCGGTGAATGCCCACAGCCTCGACCGTAGAAGCGTCCACTCAGCGGCGGGAGAGGAAGGTTTATCCATGGATCGGCGGTCCCTGCCTGCTGGAACAGCAGCTCGTTCAACTGCGGCAGCACTTCGTTCACGGCGAAGGACTGTCGAGACCCCCCTCCAGGCAGGCGATTTTCGGGCGGACTTTAGTGGTCGTAGGCGGTCAGTGCGCGCATGGCCGGTCGGCCGCGCATGAGCCTGGCTCCGCTCATCAGGCCCCGTTGGAATCGATCATCCAGGGGAACCGGGAGGCGCTCTACCGGCGGACCGCCGAGATCAGTCCACCGGGCCGCTCCTCGCGTTGCGGCGGGGTGCTGATCGGGCGGCCGTAGGCGGCAGCGCGCTCGCGCAGGGTGTGGCTGTCGACCTCCCAGCCGTGCCCGGCCAGCCAGCCCACCGGGTCGTCGGGCATCTCCGAAACCCACATGGACGCCGCCGATCCCGGCGTGGCGTCCGCGCCGAAGCGCTCGATCACGCCGCGCGAGCCCAATGTCAGCCCCATCCGGCTGCCTGCCGCCGACTGCGCGCTGATCCGGGCCAGCAGCAGCTCCACCGCGTCCTCGGGCAGGTAGATCAGTAGTCCTTCAGCGATCCACACGGTCGGCTCGGCCGGGTCGTGCCCTGCGGCGGCCAGTGCGCCCGGCCAGTCCTCACGCAGATCCACCGCGACAGTGATCCGCTCGCAGCGCGCGACGGCCCGCTCCTGGCGCAGCACCGAAGCCTTGAAGTCCAGTGGCGCGGCGGTGTCGACCTCGAACAGCCGGGTGCCCTCCGGCCAGTCCATCCTGAAGGCCCGGCTGTCCATGCCGGCGCCGAGCAGGACGACCTGCCGGACCCCGGACGCGGAGGCCTGCTGCAACAGGTCGTCGAGGAACTTCGTCCTGATGACGATGGAGAACGACACGGCCCGCCGGCGGCGTCGCGCGGCCTCGTCATCGGGCAGCGGCGGCGAGGAGGGCCATAAGCCGCCGGCGGCGGCGAAGGCCTGTGCCAGTGGGTCGCGGAACAGCGCGTTCTCCCGCTCGGTCTCCAGCGCCCGCACCCGGGCCACCCCCACCGCCGTGGCCCACACTCCCGACGGCTGCACCCGCTCCTGCTCATCAGTCACCGCGCCAGCCTAGGTGATCGATTCCAAGTCGGAAGGGGTGCACGGTTTCCTGAGGCTCCATGGCAGGTCGGCCGTGTGCGCAACCGCCGACGCCGGCTGATCAGCGTGCTCCGCCGACTCACCTCGAACGACGTGGCTTCCCATTGGAGAAGTCAAGCCGTCTGGGTAGGCCCTAAAGCCCTTTGCGTTGGTTCGCGATCTCTCCTAGGTTGGCCCGGGTGACGATCGAGGTGCCCTACCAGCCAATTCCGGTTGACCAGTCGGACGTTCGCTACGCCCACGGCCCCGACTCGGCCCTGCAACCGGACGTGCCCGTCGGAGAGACGATCGAGTTTGACTGGAACGACAGCGCGATCTACCCGGGCACGTCACGGAAGTTCTGGGTCCATGTGCCCGCGCAGTACGACCCCACCGAGCCGGCGTCGCTGATGGTGTTCCAGGACGGATGGTGGTACCTGGACCCCGGAGGGGAGGTCCGCGGCGCGATCGTCCTGGACAACCTCGTCCACCGCGGGGACATCCCGGTCACCATCGGCGTGTTCGTCGACCCTGGCATCTTCCCCGACGCCGGGGATCCGAAGAACCGCAACACCGAGTACGACGCATACGACGATGCGTATGTCGGCTTCCTGCTGAACGAGATCATCCCCGAGGTCGGGAAGCACTACTCGATCGCCGAGGACCCCGATCAGTGGGGCATCTGCGGTGGCAGTAGCGGCGGCAACTGCGCCTTCACCGCGGCGTGGCTGCGCCCGGACAAGTTCCGCCGCGTCATCGGATACCTGTCCAGCTTCGCGCAGATGCCGGACGGCAACCCGTACCCCGAAGTCATTCCCCGCGTTCCCCGCAAGCCGCTGCGGATTTTCCTGCAGGCGGGCCATCGTGACCTGCGCTGGAACGAGCCCGAGGCGAACTGGCTCGCCCACAACTTGCGTGTCGCGGCAGCGCTCGCAGAAGCCTGCTACGACTTCCGCCTCGTCCTGGGCGATGGCGGCCACAGCCCCAACCACGGTGGTGTCCTGCTCCCAGATGCCTTGCGCTGGTTGTGGCGGTCTGATGACCGCCCGAACCAGCCGGTGGGCTTGGACGGAGCGACTTCGTAGAAGAGGCCGTCCCTGATCAGGGCCCACAGGACGTTGACTCTGCGGTGGGCAAGGACGCTCATGGCCTGGGGATGACGTTTGCCCTCGGCGCGCTTGCGGTCGTCATACGTCCGGGAGTTGGGGTCGTAGTGCACGTTCGGACCGGTGGGCGACGTGGCCCTCGGAACGGACCAGGATCGTGCCGGCTTCGCCGTGACCCCGCAGTGCCGCCAGGCACCCTGCTCGTCGCGCAGCGCCGGAGCCCGCGGGTCGCCGTCCGTTCCGGCACTGATGACCTGCCAGCCGTTGATCTCGACTCCGGTCACCTTCGACACGGTTCGGACGCCTCGAGCCACGGTCGCCCGTCCGCCCCCGTGAGGAGGAGGAACGAGCCGGTCCACACCAGCAGCTGATGAGTCGAGACCTCCTCGCCGCACCAGTCGAGGACGGCGTGCGGCAAACCGTGGCCCGGCTGCGCCGTCTGGACGTACTCCACGCCGAGGGGTTCACGGGACGGCGCCGGGGTTCCGTCCGGAACCACCGCCCCGCCGTCCGCGTAGTGGCGGCCCATCTCGATGTCGCGGGCCTGGTACCCGCCTCCTGATCGCCTCCACACTCGCCATCCCCGCGATCGCCGCGACCGTCGGCATCCCCGACCTCCAGGCGTTCAACAAGACCTTCCACCGGGAACTGGGCGCCTCACCACGAGCCGTCGGGCAGTGGGGGGCGGTGAGGGCCCTGGCCGCATCGGCCGCGCGGGCGCAGCCGCCGATGTCGCTGGTGACGATGTGGTGAGGGACTGACGCTCGACGAGCCGGGAGCGCTGCGCGCGGTGCGTCGAAGGTCGCCCCGGCACCGGCCGCCGCATCCTGGCGTGCAGGGGCCCGCCGGTTGCGGGCGCGTTCGGGCTAGCGATTGACGGAGCGCATCCCGGCCTCGTCGTACCGCTCGCCCGCGGCCTGGGGCAGCTCCGCGTCGATGCGGGCCAGGTCGTCCTTGGTCAGCGTGATGTCGACCGCGGCGGCGTTCTGCTCCAGGTAGGTGCGGCGCTTGGTGCCCGGGATCGGGACCAGGTGCTCACCCTGGGCGAGCACCCAGGCGATGGCCAGCTGGGCCGGGGCGACGTCCTTCTCTGCGGCGATCTCCTCCACCTTTGCCGCCAGCCGCAGGTTCGCCTCCAGGTTGGCGTCCTGGAAGCGCGGGTTCTGACGGCGCCAGTCGTTCGCGTCCAGGTCGTCCGGCGAGGTGAACCGGCCGGCGAGGAAACCGCGGCCCAGCGGCGAGTACGGCACGAAGCCGATACCCAGCTCACGGCAGGCTGGCAGTACCTCGGCCTCGACGTCCCGCGACCAGAGGGAGTATTCGCTCTGCACGGCGGTGACCGGGTGCACGGCGTGGGCGCGGCGGATGGTCTCCGCACTCGCCTCGCTCAGCCCGATGTGGCGCACCTTGCCCTCGGCGACCAGTTCGCCCAGCGCGCCGACCGTCTCCTCGATGGGCACGTTCGGGTCGACCCGGTGCTGGTAGTAGAGGTCGATGTGGTCGGTCCCCAGACGCTCCAGGGAGCCGTGGATGGAGCTGCGGACGTGCTCGGGCGAACCGTCCTGCGGGCCGACCGTGCTGATGTCGCCGGGTACGGCGCTGTCCATCCGATAGTTGAACTTCGTCGCGAGCACGTACTCGTCGCGATGCCCGCGGATCGCCTCGCCGATGAGCGACTCATTGGTGAGCGGCCCGTACATCTGTGCCGTGTCGAGGAAGTTCATGCCGAGGTCGAGGGCGCGCCGGATGGTCGCGATGCCCTCTTCCTGGTCGGCGGATCCGTAGAAGGCGGACATCCCCATGCACCCCAGGCCGATGGCCGATACCTGGAGGTCCCGCAGACTGCGCTTCTGCATGCCGTATTCCAGCCTTTCCTGCAACTCGTTCGTCGTTCGGGCGGCACCGGGCCCCTCACCCGTCTGACGACGGAATCCATCGCTCGGCATCCCGCGGTGTACACCGCAAGCGGGGGGCTCGTACGCCACACGGTCTGCGACGTTACGACCTGGAGCGCACTCGAACGCAAGTCAGCAGCGGGACGCCATCCGGCTTCCGCACCAGTATCGGAGCCCGTGCCTACGGACGGGTGAAATCTGACCCACCGTCAGCCCTGCGGGGCATGGATGAGGGTGCCCGGCACCCTTCGTCGCCGGGTCGATGACACGACGTGCCGGAGGCGAGCGATGAACGAAAGAGTGGAGCAGGACGACACTCATACCCACAAGGTCCCGGTCCTGATCGTCGGCGGTTCCCTGGTCGGTCTGTCGGCGTCGGTGTTCCTGGGGCGGCTGGGGGTGGGGCACACGCTGGTCGAGCGGCACGCCGGCACCTCCATCCACCCGCGCGGCCGCGGCAACAACGTCCGGACGATGGAACTGTTCCGGGTGGCCGGTGTCGAGCCGGCGATCCATGAGGCCGCGGCGACCCTGTCCGGCAACCACGGCATCCTGCAGACGCCCACCCTGGTCGGCGACGCGGGCGAGTGGCTGTTCAAGGAGATGGACCCGGGCGGCGGGCTGGCCCGGTTCAGTCCGAGCGCGTGGTGTCTGTGCAGCCAGAACGATCTGGAGCCGGTCCTGCTCGAGCACGCCGCGCGGCTCGGCGGCGATCTGCGTTTCGCCACCGAGCTGATGTCCTTCGACACGGACCCGACCGGCGTGACCGCCTTCGTCAAGAACCGGAACACGGGCGAGCACACGACCATCCGCGCGGACTATCTCGTCGCCGCCGACGGCCCCCGCAGCCCGGTGCGCGAGCAGCTCGGCATCGGCCAGAGCGGGCCCGGCGACCTGTTCCACAACGTCAGCATCACCTTCCGCTCCCGCCGCCTGGCCGACGTCGTGGGCGACCGCCGCTTCATCGTCTGCTACCTGACCAGTCCTGACGCCGACGGTGCGCTGCTGCCGGTGGACAACGTGGAGAACTGGGTCTTCCACGCGCCCTGGCACCCGGAACACGGCGAGACGCTCGAGGAGTTCACCGACGAGCGGTGCATCCAGCACATCCGGCGTGCCGTCGGCGTGACCGACCTCGACGTGGAGATCACCGGCCGGGCTCCGTGGCACGCCGCGCAGCGCGTCGCCCGCAGCTACCGGTCCGGGCGTGTCTTCCTGGCCGGTGACTCCGCCCACGAGATGTCCCCCACCGGGGCGTTCGGTTCCAACACCGGGATCCAGGACGCGCACAACCTCGCGTGGAAGCTGGCGGCGGTGCTCGACGGCTGGGCGGGAGAAGGGCTCCTGGACTCCTACGACGCCGAACGCCGTCCGGTGGCGGAGGCGACGAGCGCGCGTGCCGCCCACCGGTCGGCCGAGCACAGCCACCCCGGTTTCGCCCCGCCGCCCGGTGCCGGCGGAGGAGGTGGTCCCCAGCGCGGCATCCTCAACGTGGCCCTCGGCTACCGCTATCCGCGTGGCGCGGTGGTCGGCGCCGAGCCCACGACCCCGGTCGTCCCGGAGGGTCTCGACCTGAGCGGTGAACCCGGCAGCCGGGCCCCCCACATGTGGGTGCGGCACGGGGGCGAGCGGATCTCCACCCTCGACCTGTACGAACGGTCCCTGGTGCTGCTCAGCGACGCGGACGCCACGAGCGACTGGCACGAGGCCGCCATCCGCCTCAGCGGGCAGACGTCCGTCCCTGTCGCGTCGTACCGCGTGGGGACGGGGCCCGGCGCCGAGCTGGTGCCCGACGACGGCGCGGACTGGTGGCAGCGCCATGGCACGGAGCCGGGAGGTGCCGTACTCGTCCGGCCCGACGGGTTCGTCGCGTGGCGGTCGACGGGTGCGGTCCCGGACGCGGAATCGACACTGCGTCATGTCCTGGCGACGGTGACGGCACTGACCTGATGTCAGGTGCCGCGAGGCGGTGAAAGCCTCGCGGCACCGCCCGGTCGGCCGAGCCCGTTCACCCGCGTGATCGTCTTGAGTGGTGGCGGCGCGACATCCCGCTGACGGTGGTTCACGTCAGGGCCGGGTCACTACAGCTGACGAGACGCCAGCTGCCCAGGCCGTGACGGAAGGAAAATCCCCTATGCGCTCAGCTCGCATGTTCCTGGCCGCCGCAGCGGCTTCCGCCGTCCTGGCGATCGCCGCACCCGGCGCCTACGCCGACGACGGCGGCTGGAACCCGGACGACTCTTCCCACAGCAAGGAGCACGGCAAGGACAGCAGCCACGACGGACCGCACGGCGGCATGCACACGGGTGGCGGAGCGCTGGCCACCGTGAAGCAGGACAGCTCGGACAACTCCCGCGACCCGAGGTTCGACCCCAACACCTACAAGGACCACGGCAGCAGCTCGTCGAGCTCGGACGGCTGGAGCGGTGAGCACGACAAGCCGCACGGCGGCATGCACACCGGTGGTGGAGCGCTCGCCATGCCGACGGTGACCACGGGCGGGCTGGCGGTCCTGGCCGTCGCCGGGACCGGCCTGTACGCGGCGCGTCGCAGGAAGACCGCCGGAAGCGTGGCCTGAGCCATGCCGGACGCGATAGAGCAGCCGTGGCCGCCACCTGTGTCCTCCGGTGGCGGCCCGGCCCGCGGCCCCCCTCCCGTCCGCTCGACTGCCGCGCCCGAGTGAGGTGTTCTTCCGATGGCAGTACCTTCTCCTCCCCCTTCCGGCGACGCACCGGCCTCCGACGAGCAGGGCTCCCGTACGAGCTCCGTGATGATCTGGGCCACGGCCTTGCTGCTCCTGGCCATCGCCCTCCTCTCGGGACATGACACGACGCCCGAACCCCCCCGAGCGCCGTACGCCGGCCAGGCGGCACCGTCGGCCGCCCCCGCCGAGGCGTCCCCCACACAGCGCTCCGCCGGACCACATCTGCCCTGGTCGAGGCCCGTACGGCTGCGTATCCCGAAGATCGGGGTGGACGCGCCCTTCACCGACCTCGCCATCGGCCCCACCGGGCAGCTTCAGCCCCCGCCGGCCGGCGACACCAACCTGGTGGGCTGGTACGCCCAGGGCGCCTCCCCCGGTCAGGCAGGTACGGCGATCATCGCCGGGCACGTCGACACGACGACGTCGGCCGCCGTCTTCGCGGACCTGCGTGAGCTCAAGGAGGGGGACGTCTTCTCCGTGTCGCGCGCCGACGGCCGTACCGCTTCCTTCCAGGTCGACAGCGCGGAGACCTTCGCCAAGGACGACTTCCCCAGCGCTCGGGTCTACGGCGACACCGACCAGGCCCAGGTCAGGCTGATCACCTGCGCGGGCGACTACGACCGTACGGTGCGGGACTACACGGACAACCTGGTCGTCTTCGCGCACCTGGTGTGAGGCCACTGTCACCCACCCAGTGCACGCAAGTCGCGCGCCGAACAGGACGGGCACAGGATCGAGGAACGCCGACGTCGCTCCCCACGGCCGACGTCCACCTTCCGCCCAGACCGAGAAGGCCCCGCCCGAGAAGGAGATGTGTCCAGGATGACCACCACGTCCGAACGTACCCCGGGTCAGCCGACCCCCCAGGTGACGCCCCGTGTGTCCCAGTCCGTGTTCGACGGCTCCAGGCTGCGGGTCGTCCTGCTGGTGGACGTCTACGACGGCGCCCAGCAGCAGTTCCTGCAGGCGTACGAGCAGCTGTGCCACCAGGTCGCCTCCGTTCCCGGGCACGTCAGCGACCAGCTGTGCCAGTCCATCGAGAACCCCTCGCAGTGGCTGATCACCAGTGAGTGGGTGAGCGCCCCCCCGTTCCTCGCCTGGGTCAACAGCGAGGAGCACGTGCGGATGGTGGAGCCGCTGCACAGCTGTGTCCGGGACACCCGGTCGCTGCGCTTCCACGTCGTCCGGGAGACCGGCGGTCCGGCGTCGGACAACGATGTCGAGCGCCGGCTGCAGACCTCGCCCCGGATCGGCGACGGCATGATCCGCCACGCGCTCACCTTCACCGTCAAGCCGGGCAGCGAGAAGACGGTCGCCAAGATCCTCGCCGACTACGCCTCGCCTGAGCCGCGGGTCGACGACACCACCCGGCTGTGCCGCACGTCTCTGTTCATGCACGGCAACCGGGTGGTGCGGGCCATCGAGGTCAGGGGCGACCTGCTCGCCGCGCTGCGGCACGTCGCCCGCCAGCCCGAGGTCCGCGCCGTCGAAGAGCTCATCAACCCCCATTTGGAGCAGAACCGGGACCTCGACGACCCCGAGTCGGCCCGGATGTTCTTCACCCGTGCGGCCCTGCCCGCCGTGCACCATGTGACGGCGCAGCAGGATGTGCAGGCCGAGCGGCACGCCCTGTACTACCCGGCCCGGCCCGGCTGCGGCATGCGGCTCGCCGAGCTGCTCGCCCGGCACGACGAGGCGGCGGCCGGCGACCCGCGCAGCACCGTCCTGCGCAGCACGATCTTCCAGCGCGACGACGTCGTGGTCCGGCTGATCGATGTGCACGGCGCGCTCGACACCGCCGCCCCCGTGCCGTTCCTCGGTCTCACCGAGCCCGGGCAGGTGGCCGAGCTGACCACGTTCCCGGACGGCGATCTCACGCGGGTGCTCGAAGCGGCCCGTATGGACTTCGTCACCGACCGCCGTTCGCCCGACGCCTGATCGCCGGGCCTGCGACGGCCACGCCACCCACCTGCCCGTGCAGCGCATGATCGGAGCAATGTCGTGACTACATCCCGGCCCAGAATCGTGGCCTTGAGCGAGATCGAGCCCAACACCCGCCGCGGCGGCGATCTGCGCGCCCTGCTCTCCCCCGCGACGGTCGGCTCCACCAGCGGTTTCATGGGCGTGGCCATCGTGCAGCCCGGCGACCGCATCGGTGAGCACTACCACCCGTACTCCGAGGAGTTCGTGTACGTCCTGTGCGGGCAGCTGGAAGTGGATCTGGACGGCGAGCCGCATCCGCTGCAGCCCGAGCAGGGTCTGATGATCCCCGTCCATATGCGCCACCGCTTCCGCAACGTCGGCAAGGTCGAGGCCCGGATCGTCTTCCACCTCGGCCCGTTGGCGCCGAGCCCGCCGCTCGGTCATGTGGACACCGAGGGGACGGACGCCGCCCCGGTGGCGGGCCGAGAACAGGTCGCCTCATGAGCCGGCGTGTGGCGGTCACCGGCATAGGCGTCGTCGCCCCGGGCGGCATAGGCGTACCGGCGTTCTGGAACCTGCTGGCCGAGGGGCGGACCGCGACCCGGGGCATCACGTTCTTCGACCCTGCCGGACTGCGTTCACGGATCGCCGCCGAGTGCGACTTCGACCCCGCGGCGCACGGGTTGGACACGGAGCAGATCGCACGGAGCGACCGCTACATCCAGTTCGCGCTCGTGGCCGGGGAGGAAGCGGTCCGGGACGCCGGCCTCGAACTCGACCTGGAGGACCCCTGGCGCGTCGGGGTCTGCCTGGGCACCGCGGTCGGCGGCACCACCCGGTTGGAGCACGACTACGTCCTGGTCAGCCATCGCGGTCAGCTCTGGGACGTGGACCACCGGGAGGCCGACCCCCATCTGCACCGTGCCTTCGCGCCCAGCACGCTGGCCTCGGCGGTGGCGGAACGGTTCGGGGCGTCCGGGCCGGTGCAGACCGTCTCCACGGGCTGCACCTCGGGTCTGGACGCGGTGGGATACGCCTTCCACACCATCGAGGAGGGCCGGGCCGACGTGTGCATAGCCGGTGCGTCGGACTCGCCGATCTCTCCGATCACCATGGCCTGCTTCGACGCGATCAAGGCCACGTCCCCCAACAACGAGGACCCGGCCCACGCCTCCCGCCCCTTCGACGCCGACCGCAACGGCTTCGTCATGGGTGAGGGCGGCGCCGTACTGGTCCTGGAGGACCTCGAGCACGCGCGGGCCCGCGGCGCGCGCGTGTACTGCGAGCTCAGCGGCTACGCCACCTTCGGCAACGCCTACCACATGACCGGTCTGACCCGCGAAGGGCTGGAGATGGCCCGCGCCATCGAGCACGCCCTCGACCACGCCCGCCTCGACCCGACGGCGATCGACTACGTCAACGCGCACGGGTCGGGCACTCAGCAGAACGACCGGCACGAGACCGCCGCCGTGAAACGCGCTCTGGGCCCGCACGCCTACGACACGCCCATGAGCTCCATCAAATCCATGGTGGGCCACTCCCTGGGCGCGATCGGGGCGATCGAGGTCGCCGCCTGTGTGCTGGCCCTGGCCCACCAGGTCGTACCGCCCACCGCCAACTACGAGACCCCGGACCCCGAGTGCGATCTGGACTACGTCCCCCGCACGGCCCGCGAGCGCCGCCTGGACAGCGTGCTCTCCGTCGGCAGCGGGTTCGGCGGCTTCCAGTCCGCAGTGGTCCTGTCCCGGCCGAGGGAGCAGACACGATGAGCGAACCCCATCCACGACGTGTCGCCGTCACCGGAATCGGCGTGGTCGCGCCCAACGGGAACGGCACCGACGCCTTCTGGAAATCCACCGAGGCCGGCATCAGCGTCCTCGACCGGGTCACCCGCGAGGGCTGTGAACACCTGCCGCTCCGGGTGGCCGGCGAAGTCCGCGACTTCGAGGCCTCGTCCGCGGTCGAGGAGCGGTATCTCGTCCAGACCGACCGGTTCACGCACTTCGCGCTGACCGCTGCCGACCGGGCGCTGGACGACGCCGGGCTCGGCCGGGCCGACACCGAGGCCGCGCCGTTCTCCGTCGGCGTGGTCACCGCGGCCGGTTCCGGCGGCGGTGAGTTCGGCCAGCGGGAGCTGCAGCAGCTGTGGGGCAAGGGCAGTCGCTTCGTCGGCCCGTACCAGTCCATCGCCTGGTTCTACGCCGCCAGCACCGGCCAGATCTCCATCCGCCGCGGTTTCAAGGGCCCGTGCGGTGTGGTCGCCTCCGACGAGGCGGGTGGCCTGGACGCCCTCGCGCACGCGGCACGCGCGGTGCGCCGCGGCACCGACGCGGTGGTGGCCGGCTCCACCGAGGCGCCGCTCGCCCCGTACTCCATGGTCTGCCAGCTCAGTTATCGGGAGTTGAGCACCGAGGACGACCCGGCGCGCGCCTACCGCCCGTTCACGGCCGCGGCCTGCGGTTTCGTGCCCGCCGAGGGCGGCGCCATGCTGGTGGTGGAGGCCGAGCGGTCGGCCCAGGAGCGCGGCGTCGAGGCGCGGGCATGGCTGGCCGGGCATGCGGCGACGTTCACCGGGGCCGGCCGCTGGGAGCAGTCCCGGCACGGCCTCGCGCACGCCATCCGCGGCGCCCTGGCCGAGGCGGGCTGTGCCCCGGAGGAGATCGACGTGGTCTTCGCCGACGCCCTGGGAGTGCCGGAGGCGGACCGTGCCGAGGCCCTGGCGATCACCGACGCGCTGGGCGGGCACGGCCGGCGGGTGCCGGTCACCGCGCCGAAGACCGGGATCGGCCGCGGCTACGGCGCGGCGCCCGTCCTGGACGTCGCGGCGGCGGTGCTCTCGATGCGGCGCGGCGTGATCCCGCCCACCCCGAACGTCTTCGACGTCTGCCATGACCTCGACCTCGTGACCGGCCGCGCCCGCGCCGCCGAGCCGCGCACGGCACTGGTCCTCAGCCGAGGACTCATGGGGTCGAACTCGGCGCTGGTGCTGCGGCACGGCGCCACGAAAGTCCCGTGACGAACCGTCAAGGAGCAAGGGAGAACAACCGTATGAGTGACACCATCACGGTGGAAGAGCTGGCCGAACTGATGAAGAAGGCCGCCGGCGTCACCGTCACACCCGAGCAACTCCAGCAGAACTACGACTCCGGCTTCGACACCCTCGGCATCGACTCGCTCGGTCTGCTGGGCATCGTAGGAGAGCTGGAGAACCGCTACGGCACGCCGATGCCGCCGGACGCCGAGCGCAGCAAGACACCCCGGCTCTTCCTCGACCAGGTCAACAGCGCTCTGATGGCGGGGGCGTGACATGAGCGGGCACACCGAGAACGAGATCACCATCGGCGCGCCGGTCGACCTGGTGTGGGACATGACCAACGACGTGGCCGACTGGCCGCGACTGTTCAGCGAGTACGCCTCGGCCGAGATCCTGTCCCGGGAGGGGAACAAGGTCACCTTCCGGCTGACGATGCATCCGGACGAGAACGGCACGGTGTGGAGCTGGGTCTCGGAACGGGAGACGGACCGCGACGCGCTCACCGTCAAGGCGCGACGGGTCGAGACAGGGCCCTTCGACCACATGAACATCCTGTGGCGGTACGAGGAGGTCCCCCAGGGCACCCGGATGGTCTGGACGCAGGACTTCGCGATGAAGCCCGAGGCGCCGGTCGACGACGACTGGATGACCGACAACATCAACCGCAACTCCAAGGTCCAGATGGCCCGGATCCGGGACCGGATCGAGAAGGCCGCCGCCGAGCAGGGCCTCACGCCCGGCCTGGCCGACTGAGCCGGACGGAGGACATCCCATGCACCAGGCGTTGATCGTCGCCCGGATGGCCCCGGGCTCGGCCCCGGACATCGCCAAGATCTTCGACGAGTCCGACCGGGGAGAGCTGCCGCACCTCGTCGGGGTCGTCCGGCGCAGTCTGTTCCAGTTCGGCGACGTGTACCTGCATCTCATCGAGTCCGAGCGCGAGCCCGGACCCGCGATCGCCAAGGTCACCGACCACCCGGAGTTCCGGGGCGTCAGCGAGCGTCTCGCGTCGTACGTCAGCGCGTACGACCCGAAGACGTGGCGTTCCCCCAAGGACGCCATGGCGCACCGCTTCTACCTCTGGGAGCGCGACCCGGCCGGCTGACGACGCACCTCACCGGTCGCCGGACCCGCAGCGTCGCGGGTCCGGCGACCGGTGAGGTGACGAGGTTCAACCGGAGACGTGGCAGTCGAAGGCGTGCAGGTAGGGGTTGACGGGGCTGATGTCGTCGATGACCAGACCCGCCGCGGTCAGCCGGCTCACCATGCTGTCGGTGGTGTGCTTCGCGCCGCCGACGTTGAGCAGCAGCAGCAGATCCATGGCGGTGCTGAACCGCATGGAGGGTGTGTCGTCGACGAGGTTCTCGATGACCACGACCCGGGTTCCCGGGCCGCCCGCCTCGCGGACGTTGCGCAGAGTCCGGGCGGTGCTCTCGTCGTCCCATTCCAGGATGTTCTTGATGACGTAGACATCCGCCTGCACCGGGACGGCCACCCGGCAGTCGCCGCCCACGATGTCCACCCGGTCCGCGAGGGCGCCGCCGGGCCGCAGCCGCGCGTCGGCGTTCTCCACCACCCTCGGCAGGTCGAGCAGGGTGCCTCGCATCGACGGGTACTTCTCCAGCAGGCTGGCCACGACGTGCCCCTGGCCTCCCCCGATGTCGGCCACCGACGCGCTGCCGGACAGGTCGAGGAGCTGCGCGACGTCCTTGGCCGACTGCACGCTGGAGGTGGTCATGGCGCGGTTGAAGACGTCCGCCGATTCGGGGGCGTCCTCGTTGAGGTACTGGAAGAACTCCTTGCCGTACAGCTCCTGTACGACGTTGCGGCCGCTGCGCACGGCCTCGTCGAGTTTCGGCCAGGCGTCCCAGGTCCACGGCTCGGTGCACCACATCGCGATGGCGCGCAGGCTGTGCGGGTCGTCCTCGCGCAGCAGCCGGGACAGGTCGGTGTGCGCGATCGTCCCGTCCGGCTGCTCGGCGAAGACGCCGTAGCAGGACAGCGCCCGCACCAGCCGCAGCAGCGGCCGGGGTTCGGTCTTCACCGCGGCTGCGAGGTCCTGCACGGCCATGGGGCTGTCACCGAGGGCGTCGGCGACCCCCAGCCGGGCCGCCGCGCGGAGGGCGGCGGCGCAGGCCGCCCCGAAGACGAGTTCTCTCAGCCGCATGGACGGCGGGGTGGTGGTCTGTGCGGTCGTCATGTGCCGCCTCCCTTCCTGGGGTTGTGTGGTGCGGTCGGTCAGCACAGGCCCGCGGGCCTGGACGCCCGGCAGGTGTTGCCGTCGAAGGTGTTGTCCTTGCCGGTGTCCGTGTTGACGAGGTCCGCCGGGGCGTTGCCGTCCAGCGTGTTGTCGCTGATCCGGTTCCGGTCGCTGGTGACGCCCACGAAGCTCTTGAACAGGACGATGCCGCCCGACAACGGGGAGTTGCCGACGTTGCCGGTGATCGTGTTCCGGGTGACGAGCGTGTCCTCGGCGCCGGTCAGGACGATGCCGGAGCCCTGGATCGCGGGCAGCCGCTCGGTCTTGGGGCAGGACTTGTTGTTGCGCACGATGTGGTTGTCGCGCACGGTGAGGTCGCCGGCCTTGGGCTTGTTCTCGTCACCGACGACGAAGACCGCCGCGCAGTTGCCGGTGAGGTGGTTGCCGGCGACCGTGAGGTCCCGCAGGCGGCGGACGGTGATGCCGATCCGGTTGCCCTCCAGCCGGTTGCGTTCGACCACCGTTCCGAGGGTGTCGGTGGCGCCTTCCTCGCTCTTGATCGTGTTGGCGAGGAAGAGGCCCGCGTCGCCGTTGTCCTGGGCGTTGTTGCCGCGGATGACGCCGCGCACCGAACCTTCCTGGGCGATGCCCCACACCCCGTTCTTCACCGCGTTCACGTTCCGCACGGTCATCCCGTCGGTGGCCGTGCCGAACACGCCGGTGCGGGTGAAGCCGGTCACCGTCAGGGAGGCCACGGTGACGCCCTCGACGGCCTTGCCCTTGGTGCCCACCACGCAGATGCCGTTGCCGCCCTCGGCACAGCTGCTCGCGGCCTTCGTCGTGCCGGGTTCGACGACCGTCCTGCGGCCCACGCCCCGCAGGGTGAGGTGCGACGTGGTCACCGTCACGCTCTCGTGGTAGATGCCGGATGTCACCAGTACGGTGTCCCCGGGACGGGCGGCGTCGACCGCCTTCTGGATCGATTGCCCGGGGAACACCAGGTGGGTCCGGGGCACGGAGACCGGCGGAGCAGCACCGAGCCCCGCTACTAGGATCGCTGCGGTGCACGCGAGATACGCGATGCGGCATTTAGTCATATTCGACACGCTATGACCGTATGGTTCGCAGGCATGCCGGATGGGCCATCCGGCGGCGTGTCACGCGTGCACGGTGTGTCCGACGGCCGCCGCTCAGGACACGCCGGGCCATCTCGGGCAGCGCCGAGGCGTACTGTCCGCCGCGCTCCGGATCGTTGAGCGCCGAAGCACGGCGGAGGTCACTTTCGGTTTCGGTTCAGGCTCGTGCGGCAAGCGCCCGGGGGTACCCCCCGGGCGATGCGTCACAGAGTCGCGGTCGTCGCCTCCCCGGACGCACTGCCCGTGAGCCACTGGCTCCAGCTCAGATTGAAGTCGGCGTAGCCGTTGTCGGCCGGGGCCTTGCCGCGGGGCGAGCCGGTGATGGTGACGGGGTCGCCCTGCTTGACCTGGCTGTAGAACCACTTGGCATCCGACATGGACAGGTGGACACAGCCGTGAGAACCGCGGGCGCTGCCGCTGCCCGGATACGGGTCGCCGGTCGAGTAGTGCACGTACGTACCGGACTGGGTCAGGTGGACGTCCCAGGGCAGCGTCAGGTCGTAGTAGTTGGCGCTGCCCTTGTCGCAGCTGATGCCCACGCTGCAGGAGGTCATGTGGACCTTCTCCTGCTTGTCGATGACCGCCATGGTGCCGTCCCACGTCGGGTACTGAGCGCTGCCCGCGTTGATCGACAGGGTGCGCACCGCCGTGCCGTTCCGGGTCACCTTCATGGTGTGGCCGGTCACCGAGACATCGGCGCGCACATCGTCGCCGATCTTGAAGGTGTGGGTGTAACTGTGCACGCCGTAGCGTCCGTTGCCGTTGCTGACGCCCGTCATGTCGGCATCGATCTTCACCGTCGTACCGGAGGGCCAGAACGTCTTCGGCCGCCAGTCGGCGCGCCGGTCGCCCATCCAGTGCCAGGCACCGGCCACCGACTGCGAGGCGCTCACCTTCAAGTGCTTCTCGACCGTGGCCCGCGCCTTGGCCGCCACCGGGTTCGTGAAAATCACCGAGATCGGCATCGCCACACCGACCGTGGTTCCCGTCTGCGGGGTGATCGTGTCCAGCAGCATCGGCGGGCCCGCGGGCTTCGTCGGTGACGGAGAGGCGCTCGCGCCCGGCTTCCCCGACGCCTTCGCGTCGTCGCCGCTCGCCTTGTCGCTGCCGCCTCCGCCACAGGCGGTCACACCCACCAGCATCGCGACCGTGCCCAGTGCGACCCCTATGCCACCAGCCTTGCGCCGTCCCACGCTCTGCCTCACTCTCTCACCCTCGTCCTTCGGCCCCGACGGGCCCGACTCCCTGTCAGACAACGACGGAGCGGGTCGAAGTTCCCTGCGGCACGTAAAGCGTGCCTCAAGATTCGGAACGCAACACTCGATCACGGACCGTGAGGAGCGCACCGCTCGAGACGTCAACAGGTCTGGCGGACGTAGCCGCTGGAGCCCTTGGGCACGAGCAACTGGTCGCGGCGGACGACGCTGAGCGTGCCGGCCCAGACGGAGCACGCCTTCGAGAACCCCTTCGCCGTGTACTCGACCACGAACACGTTGTTGCCGAACGCCTCCGCGTACGCGCCGCACTCGTTCCACTCGGCGCACTCCTCCACCACGGCGAAGTCCAGACCCACGGAGGCTCGGTCGGCCACGAGTTCCACCGTGTTCTTCTGCGCGATGGCCAGGTGCCTGTCATGGGCGTGCGCCGACAGCAGCTTCATCAGCGCCTCGGCCTGGCCGGACTTGAGGTAGGCCGGGTAGCGCGTGAAGGTGTCGTAGTTGTCGGGCTCGACGGCCTTGAACCCCTTGGACGCGCACTCGTCGATCCAGCTGTTCAGCTTGGCGGCGATACGCTGCCGCTTGACAGCCGTGCGGATGTCCAGGATCGCCTCGTGCCAGTCCTTGTCGTAGACGACCTTCCCGTTGGCGTCGCGCAGCAACAGGTCGGCGGCCCAGTCGCCCTCCTCGTCCTCCTGCGCCTGGAAGGCGTTGATATTGCAGATGCTGTAGACACCCGGCGCGGGCGCGTCGTCATGGTCCCGGCTCACCACCCGCACGCCGGAAGGCAGGGGATACACGCCGCCTATCTGGTAGTCCCACGGCACGTGCTTCGGCGGCAAGGTCACTTGAGCGGACGCGGGGGCGGTGGGAGCAAAGGTGGGCGACACGGCGGCGCCGGACGTCGGTGCGGTGGACGACTGGGCGGAGTCCCCCCGGTCCGACGCGGCCTTCACCACCGCGATACTCACCCCGGTGACGGCCAGAGCCGCGGCGAGGCCGACGAGGACGCGCCGCTTTCGGCGCCCGTCACGGATCCGGGTGCTGTCCCCTCCCCCGTTCCCGCCGCTCGTCCCGTCCTCGGCCGCGCCCGGCGGAACGGGGCGCCCACGGGACACCCGGTGGTGGGTCGCCGCTTCGACGGACACTCCCGTCACGGCCGACGGATCGGAGTCCGGCAACGCCCGGAACAGACCGCGCAGTTCCTCGAGCTCGGGCCGGGCGGCCGGGTCCTTGTCCAGGCAGCGTTCGGCGATGCCCCGAAGCGGCTCGGCGACCCCGTCCAGGTCCGGCGCCTCGTACATGACCTGATAGCCCGTCATATAAGGGCTGCTCGCGTCGAACGGACGGTTGCCGCTGGCCGCGTAGACCAGGAGCGACCCGAGCGAGAAGACGTCCGAGGCCCCGGTGACGTCGCGCGGCGCGATGAACTGCTCCGGGGACATGAAGGGCGGGGTGCCGATCAACCGGCCGGTCATGGTGAGGGCTTCGTTGTCGACGGCGTACGAGATGCCGAAGTCGATGACGCGGGGTCCGTCCTCGGCCATCAGGACGTTGCTGGGCTTGAGATCACGGTGGACCACACCGGCCCGGTGGATGTCCCGCAGCGCCTCGACCAGGCCCAGGGCGAGCACGCGCAACTCGCCTGCGCCCAACGGCCCGTCCTTCGCGACGATGTCCGACAGAGTGCGGCCCGGGACGTACAGCGTGGCCATCCACGGCTGTACGGCGTCCGGGTCCGCGTCCACCACCGGGGCCGTGAACGCACCGCTCACCCGGCGGGCCGCCGCGACCTCCTGCCGGAAGCGAGTCCGGAACTCCTCGTCCTGCGCATACGCCGGGTGCACGAGCTTGACCGCGACCCGCCGCCCCGAGTCCGAGCTGCCCAGATAGACAACCCCCATGCCGCCGCTGCCGAGCCGGTCGATCAGCGTATAGCCGCCTATGGACTCCGGATCGCCGGGGCTCAGCGACATCGCGGGACACCTTTCCCAAGTGCTGGGTTCGAAAAGCTGTTCAGGTGCAGCAGATTAAACCGTGTCCGGCCGACCCCTTCCGCCGGGTCGACGGATCCGTCACCCTGTGGTGGGTTGTGTCTGCGATCTGGACGTGCAGGGGTGCAGCCTGGCGATCACGGCGCATCACTCGCGCTCTGTCGATCGCCCGCCATCGCCTCAGGTTCCCTCGGCGGCTTCCCCACCCCGTAGTCGGCGCCGCCGACGGCCTGTTGCCGCGACCCTGGGTGGAGACCGTCCCGGCACGCCGATTGCCAGCCGGCCCAGGTTTCGCCCTCGGGGGAACCACCGGCCACAGGCCGTGGACTCGGCGCTGCCCGGACCGGTCGGCGTCGGGACCGAGTCGGCCGTTCAGCAGAACGCCAGGCCCGGTGCACGGCCATCGGACGGCGTGGGCCCGAGCTCAGCAGGATCAGTGCCCCACCTGCGGATGGCGGGCCGCACCCACGACGCCTCGGACACCCTCCCTCGACGAGCGCGTCGGCCGACGGGCCGGTGTTGGTCCATACCTGTTCCGAGGCAGTGAATCGTTGGCGGCAGAGTCTGTCAATGCCTCAAGTTGCTTCTGTTCCAGTCGAGTTGACAATGGACTGGACGGGTTGACACGCGGTTCGGGGGCGCCCATCATCGGTGCCACTTCGGCGGGGCCCCTCGCACACTCACGATCCCATCAAGGCCCAAGCCGTAGCGGTCAATCGAATTGAATCGATTCAGGCAGCACAGCCTCTGCGTCCCCGCACCCCACCGGGAGGTCCTCATGCGCCGCCGCCGTCCCCCGTCGAACCGACCTTCCCGCCGTCGGCGTCTGCTCGGCCTCGCCGCGGCCGTGGCCGCCGTACTGGTCACGGCCGGCGCACCGTCCGCGGGCGCGTCCCCTTCCGCGGCCGTGGCGGCGTCGGCAGCCGCGGACGCCAGTCCCCGGGCGGAGGCCGACGCCCTGAACTACTCGCCGACCTCACGCACGCTCAAGCCGACCGCCGTGTATGCCACTTCCGGCACCGTGGCGAACCCACAGAACGTGCTGAGCGGGCAGGCGACGCGGATCTCCGGCTCGCAGTCGGCCATCACTCTCGACTTCGGCAAGGAGGTCGGCGGTCTGGCAACGTTGTCTTTCGGCAGTACCAGTGACAGCGGTCAGCGAGTCGGGCTGGCCTTCAGCGAGTCGTCGCTGTACGTGGGCAACACCAGCGACCGCAGCAACGGAGGCAGCGGCGACGACGGCGCGCTGTACGGCGCCGCTCCCGCGGGCGGCACCTACACGATGCCCACCGCGCAACTGCGGGGCGGATTCCGGTATCTGACGGTCTTTCTGAACAGCTCGGGCTGGGTGGATCTCACGGGCGTCACCCTCGACTTCACCGCGGCTCCGGGAAAGAGCTACCCGGCCGACTACGCCAACTACTTCCACTCCAGCGACGACCTGCTCAACCGCATCTGGTACGCGGGGGCGTACACCGTGCAGCTCGACACGATCGCCTCCGGGCAGGGCCGCGCCTGGCCCCCGCCGGCCTCCGGGTGGGACAACGGCGCGACCGTCGGCGTGGGTGACTCCGTCCTCGTCGACGGGGCCAAGCGCGACCGTACGGTGTGGCCGGGCGACCTGGGCATCTCCGTACCCACGCAGTACGCCTACTCCGACGACCTCACCTCGACCCGCAACGCCCTGACGACCATGTACAACGCCCAGTCGGCGGACGGGGAGATCCCCTGGTCGGGGCCGGTGATCAGCCTCACCGGCTCGGACACCTACCACATCTGGACGCTGCTGGGCACGACCACCTACTACACCTACTCGGCCGACCGGACATGGCTGGACTCCGAGTGGGCGAACTACAAGCGCGGGATGGCCTTCATCACCGGCAAGGTCGGCGGCGACAACCTGCTCAACGTCACCGGCACCCAGGACTGGGCCCGGGTCGGTCAGGGCGGCGAGAACATCGCGGCCAACGCGTTGCTGTATGCCGCCCTCAAGGCGGGTGCCACCCTGGCCACGGTCGAGGGCGACAGCGCGCTCGCCGCGAACTGGTCCGGCAAGGCGGCCGCGATCAGGACCGCGGCCAACTCCCTGCTGTGGGACGCCGCGAAGGGGATGTACAAGGACAACCCCACCAGCGCCCTGTACCCGCAGGACGGCAACTCGCTCGCCGTCTGGTACGGACTCACCGACTCCACGGCGAAGACCCGCAGCGTCATCAGACAGCTGGGGACCCGCTGGGGTGCCTACGGTCCCACCACCCCCGAGTGGGGCAGCAACGTGTCGCCGTTCGCCGGGGGGATGGAGCTCAACGCCCGCTTCACCGCCAATGACGACTACACCGCCCTGGACCAGATCCGCCGCACCTGGGGTCACATGCTGGACAGTGACATCGGCACCAGGAGCACCTTCTGGGAGGGCGTCAAGGCCGACGGCGGCCTCGCGTACGGCGGTTCGTACATGAGCCTGGCCCATGGGTGGTCCACGGCGCCCACCTCCACGCTCACCTTCGACGTACTGGGCACCGCGCCGGAGTCCGCGTCCGGCGCCTACCGCTTCGTCCCGCACCCCGGTGGTCTCACCAGTGCCGAGGGCCGGATCACCATGCCCCAGGGCGCCGTGAGCGCGTCCTGGTCGCGTGATCCCGCCGCCGGCACCTACTCGGCCCAGCTGACGAGCCCGTCCGGCACCACCGGCCGTATCGGCGTCCCGAAGTTCGGCGGCTCGAACGTTTCGGTGTCCGTGAACGGCACGGTCGTCTGGAGCAACGGAGCCTTCACCCCCACCACCGGTATCACCGGCGCGAGCCAGGACGACACCTATGTCTACCTCACCGGCGTCACCCCGGGCAGCTACACCGTGACCGCCACCGGACTGGGCAATCCGCCGGCGCCCGGCGATCCCGCGATCACCGGGGCACTGCGGGCGGGCTTCACCCGGTGCGCGGGCGAGGGCGGCACCTGCTCCTTCAGCGGGACCCGCGCGGTGGCGTACGGGGCCGGGACGTACACGTACAAGACGGTGACCGACAGCACCGCCTGCACCAACGCCTCCTTCGGCGGCGACCCGGCACCCGACGTCCTCAAGTCCTGCTACGTCGCCGACGCGGGCGGTCCGCCCGGATACACGGTCTGCGCCGCCGAGGGCAGCACCTGCTCCGTGCCCGGCTACAACCGCGACGTGGCGTACGGCGCGGCCGGCAACTTCGCCCATCAGGTCACCAACGGCTCGGTCACGTGCAGCAACGCGCACTTCGGTGATCCCGTCGACGGCATCGTCAAGTCCTGTTACCTGCCGCCCTCCGGCGGTCCTCCCGGGTACACCGTCTGCGCCGCCGAGGGCGGCACGTGTCCGGCGGCCGCGGGGCAGCCGGTCGTGTACGGCGCCTTCGGGGCGTTCACCACGATCACCGCCACCGGTGACACCCCGTGCGGCAACGCCACGTTCGGCGACCCGATCTCCGGCGAGTCGAAGGCCTGCTACACCGCCACCGGCGGCCCGCCCGGCTACGCCACCACGTGCTCCGACGAGGGCGGCACCTGCGCCTACGGCGGACTGCAAACCGTCGCCTACGGCGCGCGGGGCAGCTTCGTCTACAAGTCCTTCACCGGCGGCACCAGTTGCACGACCGCGGCCTTCGGCACCGATCCACTGCCGGGCGTACGCAAGACCTGCTACCTCACGCCCTGACCAGTGCCCCCGCCTCCCCAACAGCCCCCACGTCCATGGAGTTGGCATGACCTCAACGCCAAGACGCATCCGCGGCATCGGCATCGCCCTGACCGCGATGCTCGCCCTTCTGATCCCGGTCACCACCGGCACGGCGGCCGCCGCGGCGACGATCTGCAACAAGTACTGCGACACCCGCGACCCGGCCCTGTCCCCGGACGACCGGCAACCCGTCACCGCCACGATCTACTCCCGCAGCATCACCCTGCACTTCGACGACACCGACGCGATGGGCTGGGCCTCGATCACCAACGGCAGCCCGACCGACGAGGTCTGGCTCGACCGCTCCTTCGACGGCGGCCGCACCTGGAGCTCGGGCAGCAAGCTCGGCGACACCACCATCCCCTCGGGGCAAAGGGGTTGGCGCACGTTGATGTACAACGTCGACGACTGGAGCAACCTCGGCGTCGGCGCGCTGCGGGCCTGCGGCAAGGCGGGCGACCGGGACGAGATCGCCTGCACGGCTTGGGCCCGTACCACCTGGAACGCGTGGAGCCGCCCCACGGCGGCGGCCACCGCGCTGATGCAGTCGTACAACACCTCCACCGGCCTGTTCGACACCACGGGCTGGTGGAACTCCGCCAATGCCCTGACCGCGATCATCGACAACATCCGGGTCACCGGGATGGGCAGCTACTCATATGCCGTCGCCACCACTTACGACCGCCAACTCGGCGCCCAGGGCGGGCAGTTCCGCAACGACTACATCGACGACACGGGCTGGTGGGGGCTCGCCTGGGTCGACGCGTACGACCTGACCGGTGACAGCCGCTATCTGAACACCGCTCGCGCCGACGCCGACTACATGGCGCAGTACTGGGATTCGACGTGCGGCGGCGGAGTGTGGTGGAGCACGGCGAAGACGTACAAGAACGCCATCGCCAACTCCCTCTACCTGGAGCTGAACGCGGCCCTGCACAACCGGATCGGCGGTGACACCGTCTATCTGGGCCGGGCGAACGCGGAGTGGTCGTGGTTCCGGGGGACCGGCATGATCAACGGTTCGCATCTGGTCAACGACGGCATCGACCTGTCGACGTGCGGCAACAACGGGTCGACGGCATGGTCGTACAACCAGGGTGTTCTCCTGGGCGGGCTGGCCGAGTTGTACCGCGCGACGGGTGACTCGGCATTGCTGACCGCCGGCCGGCAGATCGGGGACGCCTCGACCACCTCCGCGTCCCTCAACTCCGGCGGGATCCTGCGTGAGCCGTGCGAGGCGGACGGCTGCGGGGGCGACGGGCCCTCCTTCAAGGGGGCGTACATCCGTGGGCTGAGTGCCTTCAACGCGCGGCTGTCGGACCGCCCTTACACCTCGTACATCGCGCGCCAGGCCGACTCCGCCTACGGATACGACCGCGATGCCCTCGACGCGTACGGGCTCCACTGGGCCGGGCCGATCGACTCCACCGACGCCGCCCGCCAGCAGAGCGCGCTCGACCTGATGAACGCGGCGTCCTGACGGACGTGTGTCACGCGAGTGACACGAGCATGTTCGTCGCCCCCACGGCAAGCACTGTTCCGACGAGGAGGAACAGTGCTTGCACCGTGGCGGTGACCGGCATCCGCAACCGTGCGTGGACGAACGTCGAGACCGCGAGCGCGCCGGGAATCAGCCAGGTCAGGGCCACGGCGAGGAACGAGACACCGTGGCTCGGCTCGACCGGGCCGCTCGGCGGCTCGCTGTGCGCCATTGCGCCCAGGACCATCCACAGACTCATGCCCGCCAGTGCGAGGGCGTCGGCCACCGCGAGCAGGAGGGCGACCGCGATGTCCGTCAGCCGCGAGGGCCGGTCCGGCCGGGCATCGACGCTTTCGCCTTCGCGGTAGGTCCGCCGGTCGACGAACCTCTCACGGAATCTGTCCCATCGGGCCACTGCTCGACTGCACCACGGAGGATTCGATTCCGCCATTGCCGGTCCATAACGACTCGAACTCGTGTACCCAACCTGCTGTCCGTTCCTGTCGAGCCACTCCCCCGTGGCGGCTCGACAGGGCCGCGCGCAGGGGCGCGGCCCGGCCGTGAACAGCGGTCCCTACGGGTGAACGGGCGATCAGTAGGAGCCGGTCGAGCCGCTCCACGTCCGCGCTCCGCCGTCGTAGAAGCCCTTCGCGTACGACTTCACGTCGATGTCGTTGACCATCTTGGTGTAGCAACCCGTGTCGCCGTTCGGCACGGAGCAGGTGTACTCCTTGCCGTCGCTGGTGCGATGGACGGTGACCCACGGGGTGGACTGGTCCTGCGGAACGTAGGTGGCTCGCGAGATCCGCGCCCAGGCGGCGCGACAGCTGGGGCTGTAGCGCAGTTCCACGTAGGCCGCGCCGAGCCAGATGGCGCCGTTCGAGGGTGTGATGGCGTCGCTCTGGCAGTAGGTGGCGGGGTCCTTGCCCTCGCAGGACGACCCGTAGCAGCCGGCGGCGTTCGCGGGAGTGGCGATCGCGGTCCCCGCCGCGGCGAGGCCCAGGACGGCCAGCGACGTGGCCCAGTTGCGAACCTTCACTGTCTTTTTCCCCTCTTCCACTTCACTGCCGCGCAGGACAGTTGGTCCGGTCGTCGGCCTGACGACCACTCATGTGAGGATCTAGGCTCCGTCTTGCGAAAATCTTGTGATGGAGGGGCGTTGAAGCTGCTTCTGCTCGGTCCGCTGGAATTGCGCGTCGCGGGGAGCGGGGTGGACCTGGGGCAGCCGCGCAGACGCGCGGTCCTCGCCGCGCTGGCGGCGGACGCCGGGCGGCCCGTCCCCCTGGAGACACTGGTCGGCCGGCTCTGGGACGGCGACCCGCCGGACGGCGCGCGCTCCGTCGTCTACTCCCACATCAGCCGCTTGCGCCGGCTCCTCGACGAGGCCGTGGAGGGCGGACAGGAGGTGCCCCAGGCGTCGATCCGGCTGGGAAAGGTCTCCGGCGGATATGTGCTGGAGGCGGACGACGGCGCGATCGATCTGGCACTGTTTCGCACTCTGGTCGCGCGCGGGCGTGAGCCGCTGCGCCCCGACGCGGAACGCGTCGACCTCCTCGACGAGGGGCTGCGACTGTGGCGGGGAGCTCCGCTGCCGGGACTGCCGGGGGCCTGGGCCGAACGGATGCGGACGGTCTGGGGCCAGGAGCGCGTCGAGGCGGCGCTCGTCTGGGCGCAGGCCTGTCTGCGGCAGGGCAGCCCGGAGCGGGTGCCCGAGCTGCTGCGGCCCGTGCTGGCCGATCATCCCCTGTCCGAGCAGCTCGCCGTGGTGCTGATGCGCTCCCTTGCCGCCGTCGGCTCGGCCGCCGACGCGACGCTCGTCTACTCCGAGATCCACAAGCGGCTGGCCGACGAGCTGGGTCTGTCGCCCGGGGCCGAACTGCGCTCGACGTACGAGGAGTTGTCGAGCCGCGGCGGGGGGCGGCCGCGGAGGGCCCCGCAGCAGTCCGCTGCCCCGGTCCCGGCCCAGTTACCCATGGACATACGGCCGTTCACCGGGCGCGGAGAGCAACTCGCCGATCTGACCCGGGCGTTGATTCCCGAGAGCGGCAGCGAAGGGGCCACCGCGGCGGTCGTGTCCGCGGTCTCCGGCACCGCCGGCATCGGCAAGACCGCCCTCGCGGTGCACTGGGCGCACCGCTCCCGGGAGGCATTTCCCGACGGGCAGTTGTACGTCGACCTGCGGGGCTACGACCCGCACGAGCCGGTGTCCGCGGGCCAGGCGCTGTCCGGTTTCCTCACCGCCCTCGGTGTTCCCCGGCAGGAGATCCCACTGCGCCTGGAGGACCGGGCGGCACGCTATCGGACGGCACTCAACGGCCGACGGCTGCTGGTGGTCCTGGACAACGCCGCGTCCGCCGCCCAGGTCAGGCATCTGCTGCCGGGCAGCCCCGACTGCCGTGCGCTGATCACCAGCCGGGACTCGCTGGGCGCGCTGGTCTCGGTCAGCGGGGCCCACCGCGTGGTGCTCGACGCGCTCTCCCTGGCCGAATCCCTCGCGCTGCTACGGGCGTTGATCGGCGAGCGGGCCGACGCGGAGCGCTCCGTCGCCGTCGACCTGGCCGAGCAGTGCGCACGGCTTCCGCTGGCCCTGCGGGTGGCGGCGGAGCTGGTGCTGTCCCGGCCCGCCGAACCGCTCGCCCATCTGGTCGCCGAACTCCGCGACCACCAGCGGCGGTTGGATCTGCTCGACTCCGGCGACGATCCCCGGGCCGCCGTGCGCGCCGTCTTCTCCTGGTCCTACGCCCGCCTCGCCGACCTGCCCGCCCGGCTCTTCCGGCTCCTGGGCCTGCACCCCGGCCCCGACACGGACATCCACGCCGCCGCCGCACTGGCCGGCGAGTCGGTGGACGCCGTACGGCGGGCGTTGGAGGTACTGGCCGGCGCGCACCTGCTCAACCGCACCGCCGCAGGCAGGTACGGCATGCACGACCTGCTGCGGGTGTACGCGGCGGAGCTGGCCGCCCTGCACGACCCGGCGGCGGAGCGCACGGCCGCCCTGACCCGGCTGCTGGACCACTCGCTGGCCGCGGCGGCCACCGCGATGGACGTCCTCTACCCCGCCGAACGCCATCTGCGCCCCGTCGTCGACCGGCCCGGCACCGGGCTGCCGCCGCTGCGGACCGCCGAGGAGGCCCGCGCCTGGCTCGGCGCCGCCCAGCCCACGCTGGTGGCGCTGTGCTCGCGCACCGAGGAACCCGGCCCCTCCGGACACACCGTACGGATCGCCACCACCCTGCACCGCCACTACGAGCGTTCCGGGCACTACACGGACGCCCTGACCGTGCACACGTACGCGCTGCGGACCGCTCGGGCGGTGGGGGACGCACGCGGAGAGGCCGACGTCCTGGTCTGTCTCGGCGCCGTCCACCGGCGGCTCGGGGACTACGACAGCGCACAGCAGCTGCACGACACCGCCCTCGCACTGTGCCGACGTACCGGGTACACGGCGGGCGAGGCCCGGCACCTCACGAACGTGGGCGTCCTGCACGAGCTGCGCGGGCGCTACCGGGAGGCGGCCGAGCAGCACGAGCGGGCGGTCGCGCTGTTCCGCTCGGTCGGTGACGCGCACGGCGAGGCGGACGTGCTCAACAACCTGGGAATCGTGCTGGAGTTGCTGGAGGACTTCGAGGCGTCGGTTCAACGCTACGAGCGGGCCCTGGAGTTGTACCGGAGCGTGCATCACCCCGTCGGAGAGGCCAGCGCCCTCGGCAACCTCGGCATCCTGGTGGCACGGCTGGGCGACCACGCGGCTGCGGCAGGGCACTTCGAGCGCGCCCTGGCGCTCTTCCGGCGGCTGGCGAACGCCTCGGGAACGGGGCACGCGCTCACCAACCTGGGCAACGCGCTCAGCGGTCTGGACCGGCACGAGGAAGCGGCCGGGCACCAGCGGGAGGCCCTGGAGCTGTTCCGCCGCATCGGCGAGCGCTACGGCGAGGCCGGCGCCCTCAATGGTCTCGGCGAGGCCCTGCACGGGCTCGGGCGGAACGTCGAGGCCCTGGAGGCCCATGCGGAGGCGCTGGAGGTCGCGGGTGAGATCGAGGAGCGGGAGGAACAGGCCCGCGCCCACGTCGGAACGGCCGCCGTGCTGCGGGCCGACGGGGAGGCGGACCGGGCCCGAGGCCATCTGCACGAGGCCCTGGAGCTCTACACGGAACTCGGCTCCCCCCGCGCGCAGGAGGTCCGGCAGGCGCTCGGCGAACGGTGACCACGGCCATCGGGCGGCGTCGACAGCGCACCCGCCCAAAGGGACTTGTCAGTCGTCACCCAAGGTACCGCGCACCGCAACTCAGCTCGGCCGACGCCCACCACTCCGATAGAGGCCGCACGCTCCGCATCCACTTCACGCCGCTCGAATTCGGGGCATGGCGCCACAGCGTCCGCCGACGCGTGACCAAGGACCGAGGTTCGACCTGTGGTGCGGGAGCGGTGGCGCTGTCGGGGACGGACCGTCCGTGGAGCCTAGGGGGAGGCGTTCGTCGACGGTGCGGTGACGGGGGAGATTTCCGGTGTCGGTGGGGATGCCTCCCCCGAGTCGGCCTGGACGACGAGGACGACCACGATGACCGCCGTGGTAACCGCCGTCATCGTGGCCAGCCACCAGATCCCGATCGCTTTCGCGTGAGCGGCCATGGCATCCTCCTTTCACGCGGAGCGTACGCGGGTATGCGGGGACGGTGCTCGGTTTTCACAGCACCTGACAGTCGCCGCACCACGCCAACCCCGTCTACCAGGAACGCCAGTGCTCTCCCGCCCCCAAGAGGTCGCCGGCGCCAAGTCGCTACGCCCGGTCCCCGGGCAACGCGGCCCGGCCCATCGGTTGGGCGGCCTCGGTGTGTTCGGCTCCCGTCGAGGCCCTGGTGGACGCCGTGATCACCTCGGAGTGTCGACCGCCCCGGTCCATGAGGCCGCCGACGAAAGCGAGGCCGAGTCCTGCCGCGGCCCCCGCGCGGCCTGACGACGCCACGTCACCCACGCGAGCGACCCCCACGACGATCAACGAAAACGGCCCTCGGCCTGACCCTGCAAACCGCCGCTCGGGTTGCTCCAGTTACGCTGTGCGAGGCGGCCGCTGGTCGCACGGTCGCAAGCTGACCGAAGTGTTGGGAGATCGAGGGTCAGCGCTCGGCGGCGGCCCTGGCTGCGCCGGGATCGGCGGAGAGCGGTCGTGGCGCGGGCCGCGACTCCAGCCGCAGGATGGCGTCCACTGACAAGCCTCCCGGTCCCGCGAAGAACAGCAGGACCAGTGCCGCGAAGAACAGCAGGTCGACCTCTGCTCCTCCCGAGCCCTTCGGTCCCAGGATGCCCAGGTCGAGGACGTGCATCTTGACCAGGAACGCGGTGAACAGCATCTCGATGCTGAGCACGGCGGCGGCCGGCCGGGCCAGCAGGCCGATCACGAGCAGTGCTCCCATGCCGATCTCCAGCGTGGGCACGGCCCAGCTCAGGACACCGGTGAAGGGCAGCCCGGTGGGCTGGAGCAAGTACAGCCGGAAGTTGCCCAGGCCCATGTTGATCTTGAGGAGGGCGTGCAGGATCATGAGCCAGCCGATCAGGGCCCTCAGAACCAGCAGCGGCACGTCGTCGAGGAGGGAGAGGTGGTTCGCGGCAGCGCGGTACAAGCGCATGGGTGTTCCTCGATTCCTTGCGTGGGGACGGGTTGTGAGACGGATCTCGTGAGGACGAGTGGGAGTGGGTGGCGGCCGGTCGGGGGTTACCGGCGGCGCGCGGCGGGCACGGCGACCGACGGGATGCCCGGGATGACGGTGTTGCTGATGGTTCCGATGCCCTGGACGGTCATGGTTACCGTGTCACCGGGTACGAGGGCGGGCGGCGTTCGGTGGCCGGCGCGGCCCCATAGTTCGGCGAGGCAGCCGCCGTTTCCGCAGGTGCCTGACCCGAGGATGTCTCCGGGCCGGACGGTCGTTCCCCGCGAGGCGTGGGCGGTCATCTCCTCGAACGTCCAGGCCATGTTGGCCAGGGTGTCCTCGCCTACCGTCGTGCCGTTGACTTCGACGGTGAGTGCGAGGTCGAGGAAGCCGTCCGCGGTGCGGTGCGGTTCGAGTTCGTCGGTGGTGACCAGCCAGGGGCCGAGCGTGGTCGAGCTGTCCTTTCCTTTGGAGGGGCCGAGTTTGACGCGCATCTCGCGGCCTTGGAGGTCGCGGGCGGTCCAGTCGTTGAAGATGGTGTAGCCGATGATGTGCTCACGTGCCTGTTCGGGCGTCAGATCACTGCCGGCACGGCCGATCACCGCGGCCACTTCCAGTTCGAAGTCGAAGAGGTGGCACCCTGGAGGCATCGGGACGTCGTCGTGTGCGCCGATCACGGCGTACGGGTTGGTGAAGTAGAACACCGGTTCGGCGTACCACTCCTCGGGCACGGCGTCGCCGAAGCCCTGGGCAACGCCTTGCAGATGGCTCTCGAAGGTCATGAAGTCCCGGACCGTGGGTGGTTGGAGCGGCGGCAGGAGCCGGACGTCCGCCAGGTCGTAGGACCAAGGGGCGACGTTGCCGGCTGCGGCCTCCCCCAGGGCGTCCGGGCCGCGTTGCAGGAGCTGGAGGAGGTCGCCCGTGCCCTCCTTGAAGGGGTGCACGGACGTGTCGCGCACGAGCCCGGTCCGTGTGATTCCCTGATGTTCGAAGGTGGCGAAGCGCATTCTGTTCCAGCTCCTGCGGTCCCGGGTGTGACGCCCGTTCGGGTTGGTGGCGTGGGCGTGTGGTGTCGATGTCTCAGTGGCCGTTGAGTGTGACGGGCTCAGGGGCGTCCGCGTTCTTGCGGAGGAAGACGGCGGAGATCGCGGCTGCTGCCAGGCAGGCGACGGCGGTGACGAGCAGTCCGGTGTTGTAGCCGCTCGCCAGCGAGTCCGCCGCGAGCGGGGCGACCTTGGCGCTGACCGGGCCGAGCGGCGCGGACAGCACGGCCAGCGGCCCGCCCTCTGCCGCGACCGCGCCGACGACGTGCTGCTGGGCCTCGGTGAGTCCGGCGCTGCCGAGCTTCGCCGCCAGATCGGTGGCGGCGATGCTGAGCGCGACGGCGCCGATGATGGCGGGACCGAGGGTCTGCCCGAGGTCGCGGACCAGGCTCGCGGTGGCGCTGGCCATGCCGGTCATGGTGTTGGGGACGGTGTTGACGGCGGCGGCGGTGAGGGCCGAGACCACGAGCCCGAAGCCGACACCGTTGAGGACCAGTGGGCCGAGGATCGGCAGCAGGCTCGTGTCGCTGATCGGGACGCGGCTCAGCCAGAGCTGTCCGGCGGCCATGCTGAGGAAGCCCACGAAGAGGATCAGCCCCGGGCTCACCCGCTGGAGCAGCCGGACCAGCAGCGGCCAGATGAACGGTGTGATGCCCTGGATGACCAGGAAGGGCATGGCCGCCTGCAGGGGGCTCTGGTGCTGTATGGCCCCCACCCGGATGCTGAGGTCGTACGCGCCGCCGAGGAAGCCGAACATCCCGATCACCGCGACCACCGCGGAGGCCGCGAAGGCGGGGATGCGGAACAGGTCGAGTCTCAGCATGGGCGACTCGGCGCGGGTTTCGACCGCGATGAAGGCAGTGAACAGCGCGAGGGAGGCGACGAAGGCACCGGTGATCGGCGCGGAACTCCAGCCGTCGGCCGGCCCCTGGATGATGCCGTAGAGGAGGGCCAGCAGGGCTCCGGTGATGGTGATCTGCCCCGGCCAGTCCAGCGACCGGCCGCGGGGCGCACTTGACTCCGCGGAGAACAGCGCGCCGACGATCACGCTCACCAGGGCCAGGACGCCCACCGCGCCGAACGCCCAGCGGAACGAGGTGTACTCGACGATCGAGCCGGAGAGCAGCGGTGCGATGAAAGCGCCCAGCGACAGGGCGGTGGTCCATGAGGCCAGACCTCTGGCACGTTCCCGCGGACCGGGGGTGCATGCCACCACCAGCGCCAGCGACGCGGGGAACAGCGCCGCGGCTCCCAGTCCGGAGACGGCCTGGCCGGTGATGAGTTGGGCCGCCGAGCCCGCGGTGGCGGAGATCAGATAGCCAAGGGCGGCGACGGCGCCGCCGAACACCAGCAGCCGCTTGCGCCCGAACAAGTCGCCCAGTACCCCGAAGGTCAGCTCCAGGATGGCGGTGGGCACCAGGAACGCGGCGCTGATCCAGGTGAGTTGGGATCCGCTGGTGTGCAGCGTCTGCTGGATGACGCCGTTGATCGCGGCGGGCAGGACCAGTCCGATCTGGGCCAGGCAGACGGCGAGACAGGCGGCGACCAGTGTGCCGGTGGTCTTGACCGGCGAGGTGGCGGGGGGTGTTTCGATGACGAGGTCTGCGGCGTTGGAGACCATGGTTTCCTCCTCAGGGACGGATGGGACGGTGGGCGAGTTCGGCCATGCAGCCGAAGAGGCCGGGGCCGTCGAGGGGCGTCAGACCGGGGTCGAGTTCCCGGTAGACGCTGTACACGTTGACCGCCAGGCGTTCGCTCTCTCCGAGTGACGCGAAGCGACCGAGTCGGATGTCTCGCGCCGCTTCCCGGGCGGGCATTCCGGCGGCGAATCTGGCGGACGCCTGTTCATGGACGTACTCCAGGTAGTTCCTGGTCTCCAGGACGGTGGCCTTGGTGGTCACCGGCCCGTGGCCGGGCACGATGGTGTCCACGTCCAGGCCGAGCAGCAGATCGCAGGCGTGGACCCAGTTGTCGAAGGGACCGTGCCAGACCACCGGTGTGCCTCCGGCGAAGACGATGTCGCCGGTGTAGACGGTCCTGGCGTGCGGGACGTGCACGATGGTGTCCCCGGCGCTGTGTGCCGGTCCGACGTCGATCAGCCGGACGTGGACGCCTGCGACATCGAGGACGAGTTCGCCTTGGTAGGTCCGGCTGGGATAGACCGGTTCGATCGCCTCGAAGTCGAAGGAGCCGAAGATTCGCCGGGCGAAGGGCCCGGCCGGGGCGGGGCCGTTCATCAGCTGCTTCATCTCTCCCGGGCCGACCTGCCGCATGTCCGTCACCGACCCGGCGGCCGCGATGATCTCGGCGTGGACGAGCAGTTGGTTGCCGAACCAGTGGTCGCCGTTGCCGTGGGTGTTGACCACGGTCGTGATCGGAGCGGACCGGGTCAGTGGCCGCAGCCCGTCGAGCATCTGCTGGGTGATCCGAAGGTCGTAGAGGGTGTCGACGAGCAGCGACTGCCCCGCGCCGATCACGAGGCCGGAGTTGCTCAGGCCCCATCCCCCACCCGGGTGCCCCCATAGATGACACCCCCCGCCGAGGTCCTGGTGTCGTGCCGTAATGGTCGAGTCCATGCGCAACCCCATCCGGTCCACCGATCGATCCACACTCCAATCCATTGTTAGACTGAAGTCTGGAAACGGATTGCAATCTAGATAGCCCCGATCGGGGAGTCAATAGCCGCACGGAGGCGTGTTTACTGTGGCCGTGACGAGTGAGCGAAAAGTGATCACCCCGGGGCCGGACGCCCCGCCCTACCCGGGCCGCCGGGAACGCAAGTGGCAGCAGGTGCACGACCGGCTCTACCAGGCCGCCGTGGCGCTGTTCATGGAACACGGCTTCGAGGCCACGACGATGGACGCCATCGGGGAACGAGCGGACGTCGCACGGGCCACGGTGTTCAACCACTTCCCCCAGAAGGTCGCCTTCCTGGAGGAGTGGGGAGTACGCCGTCGTGCGCGGGTGGCCGAGATCCTCAGCTCCGAGCACCCGGGGGAACTGCCGGCCGGATCCCGTCTCCGGCGCTACTTGCGAGCGCTGGCCGACCTCAACGAGGAGTCGCGCGCAGAGACCACCGTCCTGATGGATGCCTCGGCCCACTTCGGCCGACTACTCCAGGACCCGTCACTCGGCGCAGAGCTGGGCTCCATCGTCGAATCCGGGCAGCGGGCGGGGGAGATCCGACCCGACGCGGATACCTCACAGACCGGCTCGCTGCTGGCGGCTGGCTACTTCGTCACCATCACCCACTGGATCGGCACCGATCCCGCCCCCTTCGACCTCGCACAACGGCTCGACGGCATGCTCGGACTCGTACTGACCGGCGTCCAGGTGACCACGGCCGCCTGACCGGTGCGCTTGCCGCGAAGCGGGTCGGTCGGGTGGGAAGCATCGGCGGGCCCTTCCCCGTCCGGCCAACCCGGCGCGGCCGGACGGGGGATCGACGGGAAGCGCCACGGCCGACGCCACAACGGGCCCGTCCACGCACGGCAGTGCGGCAAGGGCCGGGCAGGCGCTCGACGGGTTCCTGTACACCACCCGCGCGAGCCTCAGGACCAGTCCAGGGCGCAGGTCGGCTGAAGGGTTGGTTCGCCTCTGCGCGCGGCGATGCGAGGGTGACGTCCGCGTCAGGCCGCTTCGCCGACGAGGAGGCCGAGCAGGATGATGTCGAGCGCGCCATCGAGTCGCTGATGGAGGTCGAAGGGGGCCGGTTCCTCACGGATCCAGCGCAGGATGGTCGTGAAGTAGCAGGCGGCCAGCAGTTGCCCGGCCTGGTCGCAGTCGACGTCCGCCCTGATCTCCCCCGGCTGCTGACCCTGTTCGACGATCTTGGCGAGTTCGATCTCCAGGGACGGATCCTGAAGGAGGCGGCCGTAGCGCGCGGAGGCGTCCATCAGGACGGCGGTCTCGGCGCGGGAGGCGATGTTGAGGTCGGCCATCTCCTTCAGGTAGCGGCGCAGCCGGTCGCCGACCGGCAGGTCCTCGGCGTGCTGGGAGCCGAGGATCTCGTTGACGCGGGCGCGGCGGCGGGCGCCCCATTCCTCCAGGAAGCCGATCTTCTGTGAGAAGTGGTTGAAGACGGTGGCCCGGGCGACGTCGGCGGTTTCGGCGATCTGGTCCATGGTCGTCGCCTCGTACCCCTGAGCGACGAACAAGTGCAGCGCCGCGGCATAGAGCTGGTCGCGCACCTGCTGTCGTTTGCGTTCCCGGCGTCCGGCGGGCGGCACTGCGGGCACGGGCGCGGGCACGACTTCGGCTCCTGCCTCCGGGATCTTCATGGCCTCCAGTACAGCACAGGGCTGCTCGCGTATTGACGTCGCCGCACCATGTTCTTAGATTGTCAGCCATTGATGGACTTCAGTCCAGACATGTACGAGCCGCCTCCAGGGATCGGCTCCCCAGGCGGCTGCCGGCGTCTCAGCCGACAGCGCCATAGGCCTTTCGCAGGGTGGAGCGGACCTCCCACTCGGTCCGCTCGCCCGCGTGCAGGCGTACGACGACGCCGGGGGCCGGCTCGATGTTCACCCCGGTCTCGAACCGCACGCTCGCGTCGCCCTCCAGCACGACGATGACCTGGTCGACCTCGACATCGCGGACCGTGCGTCGGCCGGCATGTTGGCGGTGGTCTCGTTTGTCCGCCGACCGGCAGGAGGGTGCCCATGCCCGCGGCCTCTTCCCCGGTCACCTCTCCGGTGCGGACGCGCTTGACGGCGAGTCCGCTGAACAGGTCGTCGCCGGGACTGCGTTCCTTCTCGTCCAGCAGCCCCATGAGGTAGTCGGCCAGAGCCTTGCGGGCGGCGACCACCTCATCGTTGGTCGCGTTCGTGTTCACGATGGTCGGGGAGTTGTGCTGGAAGACATCGCGATCGGCACACGGGACACCGAACAGTTCGCAGATCACCAGCGAGGGCAGTGGTAGCGCGAAGTGTTCGATCAGGTCGGCCGGTTGGGGGGAGGCGGGCCATTGTGTCCAGCAGTTCGTCGGCGATGCGCCGGATGGCCGGCCGAAGTCGCTCGATGCTCTTGACCATGAACGCCCGGCCGGACAGACCCCTCACATGTCCGGTGCCGTCCGAGCCGAAGGCGAGGCTGCGCAAGCCCGCCTCCGCTACGTGGGCGATCAGGCGGCCGGTCCGACGTCCCAGCCCCGGATGTCGCCCTTCCGTCCCGATATATCAGCGCCCGTCCCCCGTCCCACTGCCCTGGGTGGTCGATCCCGTCTTCCCCCAAGTGGACGGCGAAACACAGTCGGCACCCGGAGAGTGGAGCGCGAGCCGGGTCGTGAGCAGCGAAGCGGAGATGACCAGCGCCGAAGCCGGAGGCAAGGCTCGCTTTCGGACCGTCAGGCGTCGAGCGCGTCGATCAGGGCCTTGGTCACCTCATCCGTGGTGGCCGTTCCGCCGACGTCGCGGGTGAGGATGCCCGCGGCGGTCGTGACCTCGATCGCCTTGTTCAGGCGGGCCGCCTGGTCGGACAGGCCGAAGTGCTCCAGCATGAGAGCCGCGCTGCCGACCGCGCCGATGGGGTTGGCCAGGCCCTGGCCCGCGATGTCCGGGGCGGAGCCGTGGACGGGCTCGAACATGCTGGGGAAGCGGCGCTCGGGGTTGAGGTTGGCGCTGGCGGCCAGGCCCAGGCTGCCGGCCAGGGCGCTGCCGAGGTCGGAGAGGATGTCGGCGTTGAGGTTGGAGGCGACGACGACCGAGAGGTCCTCGGGGCGCAGGACGAACTTGGCGGACATGGCGTCCACGAGCACGCTCTCGGTCTCGACGTCCGGGTAGTCGGCGGCGACGCGCTTGAAGACGTCGTCCCACAGGACCATGCCGTACTGCTGGGCGTTGCTCTTGGTCACCGAGGAGACCTTCTTGTGCGCCCTGGTGCGGGCCAGGTCGAAGGCGAACCGCATGATCCGCTCGCAGCCCACCTCGGTGAACAGGGCCGACTGGACGGCGACTTCACCGCCGCGTCCGCGGGCGGAGAGGTTGCGGCCACCGAGGCCCGCGTACTCGCCCTCGCTGTTCTCGCGGACGACGACCCAGTCGAGTTCTGTGTCGTCGGCCTTGCGCAGGGGGCTCTGCACGCCGGGCAGGAAGTGCACGGGTCGGACGTTGGCCCACTGGTCGAAGTTCTGGCAGATCTTCAGGCGCAGGCCCCACAGGCTGACGTGGTCGGGGACGGTGGGCCAGCCGACCGCGCCGAAGTAGATCGCGTCGAAGTCCTTGAGCCGCTCCAGGCCGTCGTCGTCGATCATCTTGCCGGTGCGCTCGTAGAAGTCGCAGCCCCAGGGGAACTCCTCCCAGGCGAAGGCGAAGGGGGCCGCGGAACTCTTGGAGGTGTCGGCCAGGGCGTCCAGGACGGCTCGCCCGGCGGTGACGACCTCCTTGCCCACCCCGTCGGCGGGGATGGCGGCGATGCGGAACGTGCGGGGTGCGGCTGTCATGGGTGCCTCCGGCTCGCTGTCGTGCGGTCGGTTCGAGTCAACACACCGGCGTCGGGGCGCGTCCAAGACCTGGTTTCGATACGACGTATAGGCGTGGCCGATCGGTCCCGCGTCAGGCGGGCCGTGCCCGCCGCTCGGCCAAGGACCTGGTGAGAGCGAGGAACGCCCGCGCGGCCGGCGTCAGGTGCGCGGGCAGGCTGACCATTGCCACGTGGAGGTGGGCGGTCGGCTCGATGGGGGCGACCACGGCTCCGCAACGGCGGGCCAGACGGGTCCAGGAGGAGGGCAGGACCGCGACGCCCACCCCGGTGAGGACCAGCGGCAGGATCGACGTGCGGTGGTCCACGACCGTCACGATCTCCGTGCCCGTGCCGCCCGCGGTGACGTCGTCCACGATGCTGCGCATCAGGCTCCCGGTGCGGGAGGCGATGAGCTTCTGGCCGGCGAGATCCTCAGGCCGGATGGTGACGTCGTCCTGGATCGCCCCGCCGGGCGCGGCGACGACCACGAACGGCTGGTCCTCGACGTGCAGGACGTCCAGCCCGGACGGGTGCACGGCAGCGGCGCTGCCCAGCAGACCCAGTTCACAGGCGCCGCTGCGGACCAGGGAGACGACCTCGTCCGGGGTGAAGGCGGCCTGGGTGCTCACCGTCACCGACGGATGCCGTTCGGTGAAGCGGTGGATGAGGGTGGTGAGCGGCTCGATGCCGGGCGAGGGCATGGTGGCGACCTCGACGGTGCCGCCGTGCAGCCCGGCGAGCGCGGCGGCGGTGTCCCGTACGGCGGTCAGGTCCCGCAGCACGCGCCGGCTCGGCTCCAGCAGTTCCGCGCCGGCTTCGCTCAGTACGACGCCCCGCCCCACCCGGTGGAAGAGGGCCACTCCGAGATCGGCCTCCAGGTTCGCCATCGCCTGGGACAGCGACGGCTGGGCCACGTGAAGGGCGGCGGCGGCCTTGCTGAAACCGCCGTGCTCGACGATGGCGAGGAAGTACTCCAGTTGCCGGGCGTCCACGGCGCCTCCCCGCTCTGTGCTGGTACGACAGGCGGAGCGAGCCTACCTGCTGGTTTCCGTTCCTCCCCGCCCGATCCAGCGGTCGGCGAGAGTCCGCCCGCACTGGGCGAGCAGTCGCGCCGACAGGGCACTGTCGTTCGCGCAGTCCTGGTCGGTCAGGTCCGTCAGGGCTTGGACGGAGCGAAAGTAGGCGGCCGTCCTGTCGGCGGGGAGGGTGCAGCGGCCGGCCACCGCGTGCACCGCCGTGCCCCGCCGACGGGCCCGCCGGGCGAGCGCGACCGGCAGCTTGCCCGACAGGGACTGCTCGTCGAGGCTGCCTTCGCCGGTGACGACGAAGTCGCTCCCGGCCAGCAGGTCGTCGGCACCGAGCAGGGTGAGGAAGTAGTCGGCTCCGGACCGCACCCGCCCGCCCAGCAGCATCCCGGCATATCCGAGCCCGCCGGCCGCCCCGGCACCGGGGGCATCGGCAAGACCTGCTGCCTCTGGCACGCCCGCCGCCTCCAGCCGCCGTACGAAGCCGGCGAGCGCGTCGTCCAGTACCCGCACCTCGCTCGCGGTCGCCCCCTTCTGGGGCCCGTAGACGGCGGCCGTGCCGGTCGCTCCGAGCAGCGGGTTGTCCACATCGGTGGCGAGGACGAGGTCGACTCCCGCCAGAGCCGCGCGGGCCTCGGCGAGGTCGACCGTGCGGAGAGCGGCGAGTCCCTCGCCGCCCGGGCCGATCGGTGTGCCGTCCTCCCGGGCCAGTACCGCACCGAGGGACTGCAGCAGGCCCGCGCCGCCGTCGGTGGTGGCGACTCCGCCGAGCGCGAGGACGATCGTGTCGGCCCCGCCCGCCAGCGCGTACTGGAAGGCCTGGCCGATGCCCCGGCTGGTGGCCGAGAGCGGCGCCTTGCGGCCGCCCGGCAGGACGCCGAGTCCGCAGACGGCCGCCGCCTCGACGAGGACGGTACGGCCGTGCACCGCGACCTCGGCCGTGACGGGCCGGCCGGTCGGCCCGGTCGCCGTGATCTTCTCTGGGCTGAACCGGCCCGCGCAGGCGGCGGCCACGCTCCCCTCTCCCCCGTCCGCCAGCGCGAGGCGGCCGACCCGGGCATGCGGGGCGCCTTCCAGCAGGCCGCGCTCCAGTGCGCAGGCGGCCTCGTCGGCGCTGAGGGAGCCCTTGAACTTGTCCGGGGCGATCAGCACGGACACCATCAGGACGTCACCTCGGCCGTCTGCGGTACGGGGGCCGCGCCTACCGGCCGGACGTCCTCGGCCCCGGTGGTCAGCGGCACCTCGCCCGCCTTGTCCGCCAGTACCGCGCGTGCCCGCTCCAGGTCCAGGCCGTTCTCCCACCTGGCGACGAACAGCGTGGCGACGGCGTTGCCGAAGAAGTTCACCAGGGCCCGGCACTCGGACATGAACTTGTCGATGCCGAAGATGAGCATGATGCCTGCCGCCGGGACGGAACCGACCGTCGACAGCGTCGCGGTCAGCGCGATGAACCCGCCGCCCGCTACGCCCGCCGCCCCCTTGGACGTGAGCAACATGACGGCCAGCAGGCCGAGTTGCTGCCCCAGGGAGAGGGAGGTGTCGGTGGCCTGGGCGATGTAGAGGGTGGCGAGGGAGAGGTAGATCGCCGCGCCGTCGAGGTTGAAGCTGTAGCCGGTCGGGACCACCAGGCCGACCGTGGACCGCTCCGCGCCCATGAACTGCAGCTTGCGCATCAGTCCGGGCAGCGCGGGCTCGGCCGTCGACGTGCCGAGGATCAGCCAGAACTCCTCCTTGAAGTAGCGGAAGAGCTGGAAGATGTTCAGCCGCACGTACAGGGCGAGCACCGCGCCGAGCACCACCACGACGAACAGCGCGGAGGTGACGTAGAAGAGGAGGATCAGCGAGCCGAGGCTGGTCAGCGTGGACAGGCCGAACTTCCCGATCGCGTACGACATCGCGCCGAAGGCGCCCAGCGGCGCGGCCTTCATGATGAAGGACAGCACCTTGAAGACGACGTCGGTCAGCCGCCCCACAGCCGCGATGATCGGCTCGCCCGTCTTGCCGACCATCTTGATGGCTATACCGAAGACGACGGCCAGGAAGATCACCTGGAGGATGTTGCCTTCGACGAACGGGCCGAAGAAGCTGTTCGGCACGATGTTGGTGAGGAACTCCCACCAGTGCTGGTGCTCGCCCTGCGAGATGTACTGGCTCGCATCACCCGATGTCTTCAACGTGGACGGATCGGCGTGCACACCGTCGCCGAGCCGGAAGACGTTGATCGCCACCAGGCCCGTCAGCAGGGCGACGATCGTGCCGACCTGGAAGTAGGCCAACGCCTTGATCCCGGTGCGGCCGACCTTCTTCAGGTCCGCGACGCCGGCGATGCCGCCGATGATCGTCAGGAAGACGATCGGGCCGATCAGCATCTTCATCGCGGTGATGAACGTCGTGCCGATCGGCTCCATGTCCGTGGCCAGATCCGGCCACTGCCAGCCCAGCACGATGCCGATCACGATCGCCACCAGAACCTGGACGTACAACTGCCGGTACCACGGCTTCGCCGCGATCCGCGCGGCTTGTTCGGCTCGACCGTGGCTTGGGGTATGCGTCATTGCAGCCTCCCTGATCGCGCGACACCGAGCCCGATCGGTGCGCGCGGACTTTGGCCACAGTGAACCGGGCCACGGATGAGGGGTCCACGACCAAAAATCGATGCCCCGTATAGGCCGGACCTATCAGTAGCCGCACAGGCTCGCGGGCCACAGACCAGCGAGCCGGGCGGCCGGCACTCGACCGCGGGAGCGGAGCCGGCGGCCCGGACCCGGTCCCCGCGATCCGCGCACGTGCGCTACTTCGTCGCCTCCGCGCGGGCCTCGCTCGGGGTGAGCCCGAACCTGGAGCGGAAGAGGCGGGCGAAGTGGGCCTGGCTGGAGAAGCCCCACCGGTACGCGACATCGGCGATCCTGGTCTCCCGCGCCCCGGGCCCGGAAAGCTCCTGGTGGGCCCTGACCAGGCGCCGTTCCACGATGTGCCGTGCTGGAGACCTGCCGGTCGATTCGAAGATCCGCCCCAGGTGCCGCACCGAGATGCCCATGACACCGGCCACCTGCGCGGCTCCGAGTCCCGGGTCATGGAGATGCCGGTCGATGTAGTCCTCGGCCACGACGAGCTGCGACCGGTAGGCGTCCGACCCCGTCCTCCCTCCCGTACGCTCCTCGGCGAGTTGGCGGAGCAGATCGAGAACGGTGACCTCGGCGTCGGCGGGACCCTGCGTCACGTCACGCAACGCGGCCAGCCTGCCGAGTCGGGAACTCAACGCGGCCAGGAGCGCGCCCTCCCGCGCTGTGCTCCGCCCGAACAGCATCGGCCCGGGCAACCCGCCTCCCCCGCACGCCTGCGCGAACAGGTTGAGGGGCACGTCCACCAGGATCTGGCGCATCGAGGAGGAGAACCCGAACAGATACGGCCTTCGTGTGTCGTAGATGATCAGCTCGCCCGCCGTCCCGGCGAGGCAGCCGTTCTCGTGCAGGAACACCGCCTCTCCCCTGAGCAGGAGAGACGCGAACACCGAGTCCTTGGGTGCCGACCTGACGGTCTGCGGGCTGCGCTCGATGGCATGCGCGTTGCCGGTGATGTCGGCGAGGCGCAGACCGCCCAGTTCGATGTTGGTCTGCCTGGCCAGCAGGCCCTGCTCGGAATAGGAGGTGCAGGACAGGCCCACCAGCGCCCTGCGGTTGTAGTCCTCCCAGTAGTGGATGCGCTCGGCGGGTGCGATGTGCTCGGTGGTGGCCTGGGAGATCACGGAGGGGGCGGACAAGGGGCCTCCCATGTCGTGCATGTCAGGAGGGCTCAGCCTAGGTGACCGGTCTCGCTGCCAGAAGCCAGGGCGATCTCGCGGCCGGTTCGGCGGGCCCTTAGCTGCGTGCGCTTCGGGCGGGCACCAAAGGAACGGCAAAGGATATTGACTGTGCCCGGCGACCGGTGTTTACCTGACAAGGAAGAGTTTTAAGATTCAAGCTAACTGGTCGATCTTTCGATCCTCAAGTGTCTGGAGCGCACCATGCCCCCCACCCCCTCCGCCCGCAGGGCAGTCGTCGCCGTCCTCACAGGCGCCATTGTCCTGAGTGTCGCGTCCGTACCGGCCGTCGCGGCCCCGGGGAGCGCGGACGCCGGGTACGCGGCGCACGGCAACGGCGGGCGTGGCAGCTATGACGGCTATGGGGACTTCGCGCGCCTCGGCTACCAGAAGGCCGTCGCCGTCACGGTCGCCAAGGGCGTGTTCGAGCGTGGGGACATTAAGGTGGTGGACCGTTTCGTGCGGTCGGACTACATCCAGCACAACCCGACCGTGGGGGACGGGGCAGCGGCTCTGAAGGGCCTGGCGACCTCGATCCACAAGCAGTTCCCCGAGGCCAAGTACGACGTCAAGCGGGTCATCTCCGAGGGCGACCTCGTGCTGCTCCACTCCAACGTCGTGCTGGTCCCGGGCACCAAGGGCTCGTCGGTCATCGACATCTTCCGCTTCAAGGACGGGAAGATAGCCGAGCACTGGGACGTGATCCAGAGCGTGCCCGACACCACGGCCAGCGGCAACGACATGTTCTCGACGCTCAGCTCGCCGAAGACCTCACAGCCCCTGGATCACCGGCTCACCCAGGCCAACAAGGAGCTGGTCACCAAGGCCTTCGACGAGCTCATGGTCCACAAGGACCTGACCGCCCTCGACCGGTACTGGGACGCCGGCTACCTCCAGCACAACCCGCAGATGCAGAACGGCGTGGCTGCGGGCAAGGCGGGCCTCGGCGGTTACTTCGCGGCAGCCCCGCAGCTGACGGTCACACCGAAGCGGATCATCGCCGAGGGCGACCTGGTGGCCGTCCACAGCCTCTACGTGAACTACCCGGGGGACCGGGGCACGGTGATCCTGGACCTGTTCCGGGTCCGCAACGGCAAGATCGTGGAGCACTGGGACATCACCCAGACGGTGCCGGAGACCTCGGCCAACGGAAACGGGATGATCTAGACGAGTTCCAGGCCGCGCCTTGGTATGGATCATGGTCAGGTGATACGTCGCATCGAACTGTCCGATGCCGAGTGGCAGTTCGCCGGCCCCTGCAGGTGACAAGTCATTCTGAAGTGACGGCGATCGGGCGTAGCGATGCGTCAAGGGGTATTCAGTGGATGACGCTCGGCGCGCAGTAGCGGCCGGAGCCGGTGTGCTGCCTGTTCCTCACCGTGCCGAGCTCGTCCGCCTCGCAGTCGCCCAGGCGATGCTGGCTTCACCTCGGAGTCCAAGTGGCTGCGGTTCATCCGCTCCCGTCTCGGCGCGATGTTCCCCTTTCCTGTGAGCCCTCGCGAACCCGAAGCTGGGCGAGCACGAGATGCTGACGGCGATGTCGATCATGAGCCGGACACACTCACCGACCGTCCCGGCCTGCGGCTAATTACGGACAAGTGCTTCGCCTCCGGGGAGTTCGAGACCGATCTGGCCATGCGCGGGGCGGCGCCGCTGCGACCCTCGTTCAAGCGGGCGAGACGCCGCAAGGGCGCGTCCCTGCTGAATCGGTGCGGAAACTGATCGAGTCGGTGAACATCACTTCGGAGTGACTCGTCCAGGTGACCGGTCTCACTGCCGGCAGCCGAGGCGACCTCGCGGCCACGCCGACGCCCGGTTCGGCGAGGAGGAACGGCCGTGGGCACGCCCGTCCCCTCAGCGGAACAGGGAGTTGACGTAGTCGGCGCCGAGACCGACCTTCTCGTAGTGCTCGCGGCACATCTTGATGTAGTCGTGCACGTCGAAGAAGCCGTCGGGCTCACCGTTCTCGTCCAGCCAGACGAGCGGGCCCTTGACGATGAAGAACGCCTTCATCGGCTCGTCGCTGTCGTAGGCGACCAGTGTGTGCCCCTCTCCCGGGGCCTCGTAGACGAAGTCGCCCGCGGTCGCCGTCCAGGGCCGCTCCAGGTAGCCCCACTTGCCGGAGATGGTGTACGCGAACACCTCGTGAGGGTGGTAGTGCCGGTTGACCAGCCCCGCCTCCTTGGCCCGCAGGATGTCGGCCCAGCTGTTGTCCTTGACGTTGATCCACAGTGGGCGGGAGCCGACGGTCTCGGTGAACGGCACGTAATAGCGGTCGTCGTCCGTGGCCACCTTGGACAGGTAGACCTCGGGGAGGGCGTCGGGACGGAAGGAGTTCTCGATCGGCCTGAGGTCCTTCCAGAACTCTCCGGCGGGCAGGTCGGGCATGTGAACGGCCTCCTTCGTCGCGGGCTCCCCCGAGTGAATCCCGCACGGCGACGTGCCGTCTTTCCCGTGGCGGACCTGACCGCTTGCAGATTCCGGACATCCGCCAGTGACGGCCACGATCGGACTCACACCCTCAAGGACTCCCTCGACGACGGGCAGGCCGGGGCGGAGGCCTCAGGATCTTCCAGTCGCACATCGAACGCCCGGAGAACACCGTCCGCCGGCAGCGGATCGCGTCCGGGGCCTCCACCGCCCCGACGTCCGCCGTTCGGCCTGCGGTCATGGCTGGTCGGGGCCCGACGGGCGAACGCCTCGCCTGTCGGGCCCAGTGCGGTGCGACACCGGCCTGGCGCGGGTCGCGTCAGCGATCGACCGCTTCGTACTCGAACCAGTCGAAGTGGACGGAGCCGGCGCCGGCGAACATGCCGATCACCCGGCCGGTGAAACCGCCGGCGACCTCCGTCGAGAGGTACTTCCCGTCCAGGGAGGCGAGTTCGACGAAGGAGCCGTCCGGCTCCTCGATGCCGATCGTGACGGTGTCCGGGCCGGTGCGCGCATCGTTCACCGCGTGTACGGCGGTCACCTCGATGCGGAGGACCACAGGCCCCCGGGGTGTCGGACGGGACGTGACGACCGTGCTCAACGGGCCGATACGGGCCCGCACTTGTGCCTCGCCGGAGGAGGCCTCGATGTCGTAGTGATGCTGCTCGTCGAGGCGGACGGCCAGGCCGCCGCGGCCGTCTGCGACGTCGACCAGAGCCCGCACACGGCATGACACGTGCTGCTGCCGCCGGCCGACGAACGTCACGTCGGTGTCGTCGAGGGACCCGCCGCGCGCCTGAAGAGTGAGCCAGCCGGGCCGTTCCTTCGTGGTGCAGACCTCCGGCGGTCGGTGCCGCAATGAGATCCAGTGCGGGGCCGGCGCTGGCAGGTCGAAGTCGTCCCGGCCCGGCACCGCGGCCTGCGGTTGCAGCGGCCAGTTCGGGGCGGGCATCGAGGCCGACAGTTCGCCGACGACAGGCCAGCCGTCGGCCCAGTCGACCGGCACCAGGAACGTCTCCCGGCCCAGTACGTGCCACCCCGGGGTGCCGCCGCCCGGTCGCACGCCGAGCAGCACCATCCACCACGAGCCGTCCGGCGCCTGCACCAGGTCGGCGTGACCGGTGTTCTGAATGGGGTGGTCGGTGCCCCGGTGGGTCAGGATCGGATTGGCCGGGCACGGCTCGAACGGACCCGTGGGCGTGCGGCTGCGGGCGATCGAGACGCTGTGGCAGCGTTCGGTGCCGCCCTCGGCGATGAGCAGGTACCAGTAGTCGCCGATCTTGTAGAGGTGCGGTGCTTCGGGCGCCTTGGCTCCGGGCGCGCCGGACCAGAGCCGGCGTGAGGGGCCGAACGACTCCCCGGTGTGGGGGTCGATGCGGATCTGTCCGACTCCGGCGGTGGTGACCCAGCAGTTGCCGTCCTCGTCCCAGGCGAGGTCCGGGTCGATGCCCTGCACTCCGGGCAGCCGGACGGGATCGGACCAGGGGCCGGCCGGATCGGTGGCCGTGAAGAGCAGATTGCCGTCCCCGCTCACGTTGGTGACGATCAGCCAGAAGCGGCCGTCGTGGTGGCGAAGGGTGGGTGCGTAGATGCCGCCGGACGAAGGGGTGTCGAGCGGCAGGCGCAGCTGGCTCGGCCGGTCGAGCGCGTTGCCGATCTGGGTCCAGTTCACGAGGTCCCGGCTGTGGAAGACGGGTACCCCGGGGAAGTACTCGAAGCTGGAACAGGCCAGGTAGTAGTCCTGGCCCGCCAGGCAGACGGAGGGGTCGGGATGGAAGCCGGGGATCACCGGGTTCTCGATGGTGTTGGCCTTCTCGGGCTTGCTCGACACCCTCATCGAATCCTTACGTTGTAGGTGGGTTGGTTCAGCGGTGGAGCTGGACGACCACGATCGAGTAGGCGGGAACCGTCTGGCTGGTCGCGCTGCCCGTCGCCGCGGAACCGATCGAGGTGGCGTTCTTCAGGTACGAGTACACGGTCGGGGCGGCTGAGGACGGGCTGAACCCGCTGTACGACAGCGTGACCGTGGCGGCGTTGACGGGGTCCTTGTTGATGAGCATGACGCTGAGGTCGCCGCCTGCCCGCCGGACGGCGTGCGCGGAGATGACCGGGGTCGAACCGACGGCCCGGACCAGCGTGTCGCCGGGCGCACCCAGCTTGGTGATCATCCGGGTGCCGTAGTACGGCGCGAAGGGCGTGTTCAGGGGCGGCTCGCAGGAGGCGCCGCTGGACAGGATTCCTCCGTCGTCGTAGTCCGTGGCGCCTTCGACCGTGGTCACGTGGGCGCAGTCGGTGCCGTTGTGCAGGTTCCACCAGTCGACGGTGAACGCGCCGTTCTCCATCCAGGTCAGATACTCGTCCGGGGCGAACAGGCCGTTCGGGGAGGTGTCCTTGTAAGCGTTGGCGTTGGCCTCCGTCACCGCGATGCCCACGTCGGGTGCGTTGGTCCCGGCGTACTGGTTGATCAGTGAGCGCAGAGTGGCGGCCATGTTCGGGATCTCCGCCTGGGGCTTGCCCAGCAGGTCGGCCTGGCTGTTGCCGATCGGGTAGTGGTGCACGATCACGAAGTCGATCTTCGATCCGGCGATCGACAGGACCGTGTGGTTCCAGTCCATCGAGTCACCAGGGCCCGTGATGCCGTCCGGCCAGGCCCCGGGGGTGGTCAGCACCGCGCCGATCTTGATGGACGGGTCGACGGCCTTCATGGCGGTGGCGTACTGGACGAGGTTGGTCGCGTACGTCGTGGCGGTCTTGCCGGCATGGTGGTCGGTTTCCCAGGTAGCGCCGTAGAGGCCGTTGCCGTAGACCTCGTTGCCGATCTCCCAGTACTTCACGCCGTAGCCCTTGGTCACGTTGGCGTAGCGCACCCAGGCCGCCGCCTCCTCGGGTGTGCCCGAGCCGTAGTTGGCGGTGATGATCGGTTGTGCGCCGACGGCGCGTACCGTGCCCATGAAGGTGTCGAAGTCCGTGTTGGGCGCGACGTAGCCGCCCTCGACGGTGTGGGTCTGCCAGTGGTAGCCGTCGGCGTAGCTGCCGCCCGGGTAGCGGACCATCCCGGTACCGGCGTTCTTCAGCAGCCCGGGGACTTCGGGGTGGTTCATGTTGCCGTCGTAGACCGCGACGTTCATCCCGACACCGGTCGCCGGGATTGTCGCAAGCGCACGGCCCGCGTCGACCGACACCGAGGCGCTGATGGCAGCGGGAGCGGCCGCCGCTGACGGTGTGACAGCCACGGCCAGTGACACCGCTGCGGCCAGCCCGATGAGTCGGGCGCGATACCTGTGGACCAACCTCCGCATGAACTCCTCCAAGGGGATGCGACCGAGGTGGGTGGAGTGGGACGGCGTTCATGGTCCGGCGCGTCGCAGGCTTTTTCCAGCCTCGCGAGAAGAGCGAAACTTTCGCAGGTCAAAGTCAGATAATTTCTTCGCCGAGGTTAGCCAGGGGAACCACGGTGGTCAACGGTCACGCAGCCCGCTCGCCTCACAGGAAGCCTCGGACACAGCTAGCCCGCCGCCGACGGGCTGTCGGCGGCGGGCGTCTGTGCAGCTGATGAAGTGTGAAGCAGCGTGCGGCCGCTGGGGGTCAGCCCTTGGGGGGAGCCGTGCTGCCCCGGACCGTGAGGGTCGTCGCGATCTCCACCCCGACCTGAGGTGCCGCTTCACCACGACCGAGCGTGAGCGCCAGTTCGGTGGCCGCCACGGCCATCTCCGTCAGCGGCTGGTGGACGGTGGTCAGCGGCGGGTCCACCCAGGCCACGACCGGCAGGTCGTCGAAACCGACGACGCTCAGGTCGTCCGGGATCCGCAGGCCTGCCTCGCGCGCCGCCTGGTAAACGCCCAGCGCCTGCAGGTCGTTGGCGGTGAAGATCGCGGTCGGACGCTCCGGCAGAGCAAGCAGGGAACGGGCCGCCGCACAGCCGTCCTCGTGGGTGAGCGGGGCGTGCACGACGACTTCCGGATCGACCGGCAGGCCCGCGGCCTGCATCGCGGAGCGGTATCCGTCCAGCCGGGCGCAGCAGTACAGCTGGTCCTCGGGGCCGCCGATCATGGCGATGCGGCAGTGCCCGAGTTCGGTGAGGTGGCGGGTCGCGGCCCGGCCGCCGGACCAGTTGGTGGCGCCTACGAACGGGACGTCGTCGGGCAGCTCCGTGGCGGGGTCGAAGACGACGAACGGGATCCCCTTCGCTTTCAGTTGCTCACGCTCGGCCTCGGAGAGCTGGGCGACGGACAGGACACAGTTGGGACGTCTGGAGACGGTGTCGTCCCAGGTGGGCTCGGCCGTGTCGTGCAGTCCGAACTCGGAGACCATGAGGCCGACCCGGTGCTGGCGGGCAACCCGTTCGACACCCCGGATGATCTCGACGGCCCACATGTGCTGGAGCTCGCGGAACACGAGCTCCACTACGTTGTTCCTGTTGGCCCCCGAGGGTTTGCGATAGCCGTGCTCGTTGACGAGTGCCTCGACCCGGGCACGGGTGTCCGCGGAGACCCCCGACTTTCCGTTGATCACCTTCGACACGGTAGGGACGGAGACCCCCGCCGACTCGGCGATGAACGCGATGGTCACCGGCCGGGACGTGTCTCCCTGCCCGTCGCCCTTGCCCGCCGGCCCGTCAGCTGCGTTGTCCGCCAAGATCGCCTTCCCAGTCTTCGAATCGCTCGCACCAGGCGGGGCCGGATGCAAGAGACACCTCAACAGAACTGTGCCGGTATGCCCGGCCATTCTGGCATCTCTTGCTGACGAACCTGTGACCCCGAGCACATCTTCATGTTAATTTCTCCGCCGCACAGAGCGAAAGTTTCCTTCCCGAAGGCACGACTCGGCCGCAACGGGCCGATCTCCATCCACGTGCCGAGCATGTCCGACACAGGGACCCGCCTGGGTCTGCGCCGCCCCGACCGGAAGGTGCACGCGATGACGAGGCGATTGACACGGTTTCTCCCGCGACGGCGCCGGCCGTCGCGGCCTCCGCGGAGACTGGCGGCGCTCCTCCTGACGATCGTGCTGCTCCCGCTGTTGACCGCCACCGCACAGGCCGAGGATCCGCCCGCCCCACCGCCGAGTGCCCGCCGCCCGCAGCGCGGTGGCCGCCATGCAGCCCGGCTGGAACCTGGGCAACACCTACGACGCGATCCCCGACGAGACGTCCTGGGGCAACCCGCCCGTGACCCGGGCACTATTGAAGAAGGTCAGGTCGCAGGGGTTCAAGAGCATCCGCCTGCCCGTCACCTGGGGCGTCCACCAAGGGGCCGCCCCCGACTACACGATCGACCCGGCCTGGATGGCGAAAGTCCGGCGCGTAGCCGACATGGCGCTGGACGAAGGCCTGTACGTGCTGCTCAACATGCACCACGACTCATGGATGTGGGTCAACAACCTCTCGACCGACCACGACGCCGTACTCGCTCGCTATCGCGCCACCTGGACCCAGATCGCGGCAGAGTTCCGGGACGAGCCGTCACGACTCGTGTTCGAGAGCATCAACGAGCCGACGTTCAGCGGCACTTCGGGCGACGACGAGAACTACCGGCTGCTCGCCGAACTCAACCGGGCCTTCCACGCGATCGTCCGCGACTCCGGCGGCCAGAACACCAGCCGCCTGCTCGTGCTGCCCACCCTGTACACGAACGCCGACCAGGGCCGGCTCGACGCGCTGGCCGCCCAACTGACCTCCCTGCGCGATCCCATGATCGCCACGACGATCCACTTCTACGGCTGGTGGCCGTTCAGCGTGAACATCGCCGGCTACACCCGGTTCGACGCCACCGCGGAGCAGGACCTCACCGACACCTTCGACCGCGTGTACAACACCTTCGTCTCGCGCGGCATCCCGGTCGTCATCGGGGAGTACGCCCTGCTGGCCTACGACCACAACCGCCCCGGCATCATTGAACGCGGTGAGCAGCTCAAGTACTTCGAGTTCCTCGGCGACTACGCACGCCGGCGGAAGCTCACCACCATGCTGTGGGACGCCGGTCAGTTCCTGAACCGCAACACCCTGCAGTGGCGGGACCCGGAGCTGTTCGCCCAGATCAAGTCGAGTTGGACCACCCGTTCGGGAACCGCTGTCGTCTACCCGTTCATGCAGAAACACTTCAGGACCGGCGTGCTCACCGGAGCGATCAAGGGCTGACGGTATCTCGGCGTCCGCCGCGCCAGGAAGAGGCCGCCGTCCCCCTGACCGGCACGGAGACGCTGAGCACCGCGCCGGAGGTGGCAGTCGGGCTCTCCACCCCGTAGCGGGCCGTGGTGACGTAGAGGCGATTGTCGCCGGGATGCAGGCACACGGACGTGGGGTGCGGGGCGGGGACGGTCACGATGTGGAGCAGACGGCCATCGGGGTGGTACCGGCGGACCGCGCCCGCGCCCCACATCGCGACCCACAGGCACCCCTCGGCGTCCACGGTCATTCCGTCGGGGTTGCCTTCACCATCATGCAGTTGGGCGAAGGTCTCCGGGCCGCCGACGAGGTCGCCGGAGACGGGGTCGACCCGACAGCGGAAGATGGTGTCGGCGGCCGTGTCGGCGAGGTACATGGTCGTGCCGTCGGCGGTGAACGCGGGCCCGTTGACGATGGTCAGGCCGTCGAGAACGCGTACGACCGTGCCGTCGGGGTCCGTCCGGTAGAGCGAGCCCGCCCCGTGGGTGCCGTCGTAGGCCATGCTGCCCGCCCAGAAGCGGCCGGCGGGGTCGGCGACGCCGTCGTTCATCCGGCTGGGGACCGGGGTGCGGTCCTCGGGGTGGTCCAGCCAGTCGAGTGCGCCGTCAGCGGTGAGCAGTGCGATGCCGGTGCCCGCGGCGGCGATCCATGCGCCCGGCTGGTCGTGCAGGGGGGCGACGGCTCCCAACGGTACGTCGAGTCGGGCGAGTTGGCGCGGGGTCGGTTCGGTGTCGTCGCGCAGTTCGAAGAGCCGACCGCTGAGGATGTCGACGTACACGTACCGGTCGTCGATCCAGCGACCGCCCTCGGCGAGTTCGTACGCTCCGTCAACGACGATCGCCGCCGGTACTGACGGGGATGTCATGTTCAGTCCTCCGGATCAGCGGATGGTCGTGCCGTCGGGCTGGTCGAACAGGCCGAGTTCCTCCCGCGTGGGGAGGCCTTCCCAGTCGCCCCGGGTGGCGACGGCGAAGGCCGCGGTGGTGACGGCCCGGTGCAGCCGGGCGGGGATGTCGGCGCCGTCGAGGAGGCCGGAGAGGTATCCGGCGACGAAGGCGTCGCCCGCGCCGACCAGGTCGACGGCGTCGACCTGACGCGCCGCGCGGTCGGTCGCCCCGCCTGCGGTGAAACTGGTGGCGCCGCGTCCGCCGCGCTTGACGACCACCTCGTCGACACCTGCGGCCAGCATGCTGTGCACGGCCTCGGATTCGCCCGCGCCGGGTCGTTCCTGCACGAGCGGCAACTCGTCCTCGGAGGCGATGAGCAGGTCTGTGTGTTCCAGCAGCGGCCGGAGCACCGTGCGGGCATGGTCGGCGGTCCACAGCCGGGAGCGGTAGTTGACATCGAGGCATACGGTGATGCCGGCGGCACGAGCAGTCGTGGCGGCGACGAGGGTGGCCTCCGCCGCCGTCCCACTGAGCGCAGGCGTGATGCCGGTCAGATGCAGGATGCGGGATCCCGAAGCCAGCGCGGGCAGTACGTCGGCCGGTGAAACGGCCGAACCCGCCGAACCGACGCGGTAGTAGCTGACGCGGGTGAGCGTGCCCAGGCGCGGTTCCGTGAGCAGCAGCCCTGTCGGCCGGCCGGTGTCGTCGATGGCCGCGTGGTCGGTGTCGATGCCCTCGGCCCGTAGCGTGCGCAGCACCAGCGCGCCGAGTTCGTCCGCACCGACCCGCCCGGTCCAGCGCACCCGATGCCCGAGCCGGGCGAGGCCGATGGCGACGTTGGACTCGGCTCCCGCGACGGACAGGCCGAGGCTGCCGCCAAGCCGCAGCGCTTCCCGGGCTCGCAGCGCCGCCATCGTCTCGCCGAAGGTCACCACCTCGGGTGGGGCCGGTGTCTTCACGGCGTCTCCCCCGCCGCCACCTTGCGGAACTCGGCCGCGCGCGAGCGGAGTTGGTCCAGGTCGCCGCCGTCGGCCGCGTCCCCGACGAGGGGTGAGCCGACGCCCACGGCGAGGGCGCCCAGATCCAGGTAGTCGCGGGCGGCCGGTGCGTCCACGCCGCCGACGGGCACGAATGGCACCTCGGGGAAGGGGTCGCGCAGGGCCCGCAGATAGCCGGGTCCGCCAAGCGATCCGGGGAAGAGTTTGATCGCGTCGGCTCCCCGCGCGAGGGCGGTCTCGATCTCGGTCGGCGTCAGCGCGCCCATCAGTACGGGCACGCCGTACGGCTCCAGACCGTCGACCAGGGCCGGGGTGACGAGGTACGACGCACCGGCGTCCACGGCGCGGGCGGCGTCCGCGGCCGAGCGCACGGTGCCGGCGCCGACCAGCGCGTCGGGACCCAGTTCGGCGCGCGCCCGCCGGATCACGGTCAGGGCGTCGGCGGTGGTCAGCGAGACCTCGACGGCCGCGATGCCCTCTTCGGCGAGGACGACCACGGTACGCAGGGCCGCGGCGGAATCCTTGCCACGGACGATCGCGAGCAGGCGGTGGGCTCGTAGGGATTCCACCAGGTTCATGAGAGCTGTCCCTCCTTGGACGTTCGGTTCACGGGCGGCGGTCACCATTCGGTGAACGCCCCGTCCCGGCCGCGCCATACGGGGTTGCGCCAGCGGTGTCCGGTCTCGGCGGCGCGGCGTACCGCCTTCTCGTCGATCTCGACACCGAGCCCGGGGCGGGGGCTCGCGACGGCGTATCCGTCCTGGAAGCGGAAGGGCTCGGCGTCCATCACGTAGTCCAGCAGGTCGCACTGCTGGTTGTAGTGGATGCCCATGCTCTGTTCCTGGATGAGGAAGTTCGGTACGGAGAAGGCGATCTGGAGGCTCGCGGCGAGGGCGATCGGGCCGAGGGGGCAGTGCGGGGCGAGGGCGACGTCGTACGTCTCGGCCATGGCGGCGATGCGGCGGACCTCGGAGATGCCGCCGGCGTGCGAGAGGTCGGGCTGGGCGACGGCGATGCCGCTGGTCATGACCTCGCGGAAGTCCCAGCGGGAGTAGAGGCGTTCGCCGGTCGCGAGCGGGATGCTCGTGGACTCCACCAGGCCGCGCAGGTGACCCGAGTGTTCCGGCGAGACGGGTTCCTCGACGAACAGCGGGTGCAGCGGTTCGAGTTGGGGCAGCAGGCGGCGTGACATGGCGGTGGAGGCCCGGCCGTGGAAGTCGACGGCGATGTCCCGCTCGTCGCCCAGCACTTCACGGACGGCGGCGACGCGCGCGACGACCTCGGCGGTGCGGGCCGGGGTGTCGATCGGGGCGAGTTCGGCCGAGCCGTTCATCTTCACGGCCGTGAAGCCCGCCTTCATCTGTTCCTCGGCCAGCTCCGCGACCTCGCCGGGGCGATCGCCGCCGATCCAGGCGTACATGCGGACGCGATCGCGTACGGGACCGCCGAGGAGGCGGTGCACCGGGACGCCGTAGGTCTTGCCGGCGATGTCCCACAGTGCCTGGTCGATGCCGGCGACGGCGCTCGAGAGGATGGGGCCGCCACGATAGAAGCCGCCCTTGGTGAGCACCTGCCAGTGGTCCTCGATGCGCAGTGGGTCCCGGCCGACGAGGTAGTCGGCCAGTTCGTGGACCGCCGCGCGCACGGTCTCGGCGCGTCCCTCGACGACGGGTTCGCCCCAGCCGGTGACGCCCTCGTCGGTGGCGACGCGCAGGAACAGCCAGCGCGGAGCCACCAGGAACGTCTCAAGTCCGGTTATCTTCAAGGAACTTCCTTCGGCAGCGGGTCGGTCGCGACGTCGTCGTGTTCTTCCCGCGCTCGTACGGCCTCCAGGTCGTCGGAGGCCTGGGCCAGGAGTGACTCGACGGCGGCCACGGCGGCGTCCGGGTCGCCGGCTTCAATGGCGGCGAGCAGTTTCTGGTGCACCGGGATGGAGTCGGCGAAGTGCCGGGCGCCGTGCACGATCCGGTCGCGCACGCGCAGTCCGGCCTCGATGACGACCTCCATCCGGCTGAGGAGTTCGTTGTGCGCGGCGTCCAGCAGGGCGCGGTGGAAGGCCAGGTCCGCCTCGACCATCGCTTCCGCATCCGTTCCCGCCGCCGCCATCGCGTCCAACGCCTGCCGCAGCGCGTCCAGATCGGACGGGGTACGGCGGGTCGCGGCGAGCCGGGCTCCGGCGGGCTCGACGATGGCGCGGACCTCGGCGAGGTCCTCCAGGAAGCCGTCGGTGGGGGCACTGCTGCCCTGCCAGCGCAGCAGGTCACTGTCGAGCAGGTTCCAGTCGGCGCGAGGCCGGATGGTCGTACCGCGTTTCTGCTTGGACTCGAGCAGGCCTTTGGCGGCCAGCACGCGCAGCGCCTCTCGCACGACGGTCTTGCTGACACCGAGTTCGGTTTCGAACTTGGCCGGGTCGACGACGGAGCCCGGGGGGTAGTCGCCGCGGATGATGCGCCGGCCCAGTTCTTCCACCGCTTGGCCGTGCAGCCCCCTGCCGGGTTGGCTCACCACGTTCTCCGTTTCCGTATCGGTCCTGTTCGCAAACGCCGCGCACGGCGGCCTGCCGCGCGGTGCGCACTGCTCACGAGGACTCCTTCATGACGCTCCATCCTCCGTCGACCACCAGGCTGGCTCCGGTCACGTAGGAGGCGTCCGCCGATGCCAGGAAGGCGACGGCGGCGGCCACCTCCTCCGGCTGCCCGAAGCGCTTGGCGGCCGTGGCCGCCACACTGCGCGCCCGCTCGGACTCCGCTATGCCCTCCCAGGCAGCGGTGAGGATGGGTCCGGGCAACACCGTGTTGACCCGGATGTCAGGACCGTACTCGACGGCCAACTGCCGGCCCAGCGAGCACAGCGCGCCCTTCGCGGCGGCGTACGCGGCATGGCCGGGCAGACCGATGACCGCATGCACCGAGGAGGTCAGGACAACCGAGCCCCGCGCCTCACGCAGCATGGCCGCGAACGTCTTCACAGCCCGCCAGGCCGGCTTGAGCAGCACGGCCATCTGACCGTCCCACTCGGCCTCACTCAGTTCGTGGGCGGGCTTGTTGAGCTGGGCGAAGGCGTTGCTGTGCAGGACGTCCAGCCGCCCGTGGTGCTCCTGGACGTGGCGGGCCAGGTTCTCCCAGTCGGCGGCCGAGGTCACGTCGCACCGTACGTACTCCGCACGTCCTCCGCTCTCCTCGATGCCCGCCGCGACCGCCTTGCCCGCCGCATCGTCCACGTCCGTGACCACGACGGTCGCGCCCTCGTCCGCGAGCCTTCGGGCCGTGGCGGCGCCGATTCCGTGCGCGGCACCGGTGATCACCACCACCCGCCCCGCCATCCTGCGGCACTCCGTCATCGCGTGCGTCTCCCCTCTGATGGCTGCCGTCCGCACCCATCCTAGCTGTTTCAATTAATTATGAATATATCTTGACGCCGTGGCGATGACGCTCCAAAACTGACCCGCATGCAACAGGCACCTCCCGTACGAAGCTAGGAAGGACCTCCTCCCATGAGCCGCACCACACCCCGCCGCAGAAGCCGGGGCGCACTCGCCGTCACCCTTGCCGCCGCCTCCCTGGCGATCTCCGCCTGCGGGGGTTCGACCGGTTCGAAGGACCCCGCGGTCCAGGCACCTGTCAAGCCCGGCCAGAAGGTCGACCTGCGCTTCTGGTCGTGGGTTCCCGGTGTCGACAAGGCCGTCGACAAGTGGAACGCCACCCACCCGGACATCCACGTCAAACTGGAGAAGATCCCGGCGGGCAGCAGCGGCGGCTACGCCAAGATGCGCGCCGCGCTCAAGAGCGGCAACGCGCCCGACCTGGCACAGGTGGAGTACCAGGAGATCCCCTCGTTCCTGCTGGAGAACGGCCTGGTGAACCTCTCCCAGTACGGCGCGGACAAGGACCGGTCGAAGTTCGTGGACTGGCAGTGGCAGCAGGGAGTCTTCGACTCGAAGGTCTACGCGATCCCCCAGGCCTCCGGTCCGATGGGCCTCTTCTACCGCTCCGACCTGTTCAAGAAGTGGGGCATCACGCCGCCCGCGACCTGGGACGAGTTCGCCCAGGCGGCGCAGAAGATCCACAACGCCGATCCGAAGGCCTACATCAGCACCTTCCCCGCCAGCAACTCCGCCTGGTTCACCGCACTCGCATGGCAGGCCGGCGCCAAGTGGTTCGGCGTGAACGGCGACACCTGGACGGTGAACATCGCCTCCCCGCAGACCCTCAAGGTCGCCGCCTTCTGGGACGACCTGCGCAGCAAGAAAGTGATCAAGACCGAACCCGACTTCGCCAACGGCTGGTACAAGGACCTGCAGACCGGTGCCATCACCTCCTGGGTCAGCGCCCAGTGGGGCGACGCCATCATCAGCGGCAACGCTCCTCGGACCGCCGGCAAATGGGCGGTCGCACCCATGCCGCAGTGGACCAAGGGCTCGAACGTGTCCGCGAACTGGGGAGGATCCTCCACGGCCGTCCTCAAGGGCGCCAAGCACATCCCCGAGGCCCTGCAGTTCGCCGAGTGGCTCAACACCGACCCCGCGAGCGTCGACCTGCTGCTGCAGGGCGGATACGGCTGGCCCGCGGCGGCCGACGGGTACAAGGGCTCCTCGCTGGACAAGCCGTCACCGTTCTTCGGCGGCCAGAAGTACAACGAGGTCTTCGCGAAGTCGGACAAGAGCATCGACAACTCGTGGAAGTGGATACCCACGATCGACGCCACCTACCAGCACCTCAACGACGGCTTCCAGGCCGCCGTGGCCGGCAAGGGCACGTTCGTCTCCGCGGTCCAGCAGGCGCAGAAGCAGACCGTCGAGGACCTGAAGAGGAAGGGTCTGAAGGTTTCCACCGGCCAGTGACCGCCTCCGGAGGGGGCGGCACGGCCACCGCCGTTCTCCCCTCCGGACTCCAGAAAGAACCCTGATGCCCACCCGAGCGCCCCGCCGCCGCAGAAACCTGGCGCCCTTCGCTTTCGTCGCGCCGTTCCTCCTGCTGTTCCTCCTGACCTTCGCCGTCCCCATCGGCTACGCCGTCTACCAGAGCGTCATGGATGACGAGCACACCGGAGCCCTGGGGCTCGGCGGCACCCGTACCGTCTTCGTAGCCCTGCGCAACTACTCCGACGCGTTGTCCGACCACGCCTTTGTGCACAGCGTCGGCCGCGTACTGCTGTTCGCGGTCGTCCAGGTGCCGGTCATGGTCGCGCTGTCCGCCGGGCTCGCGCTGCTGCTGGACACCGCCTCGGCCAGAGGCGTGCGGTTCTTCCGCGCCGCCTTCTTCCTGCCCTACGGCGTCCCCGGGGTCATCGCGTCCGTCCTGTGGGGCTTCCTGTACGTACCGGGAGTCAGCCCTCTCGTGGACGGCATGCGCCACCTGGGGGTGTCGGTCGACCTGCTGGGCGGAAGCACCGTTCTGTGGTCCATCGCGAACATCGTCACCTGGGAGTTCGCCGGCTACAACGTCCTCGTTCTCGTCGCCCAGTTGCGCACCATCCCCGCGGAACTGTACGAGGCCGCCCGCATCGACGGCGCCAGTGCGTGGATGACGGTCCGGCACGTCAAACTGCCGCTACTGCGCCCGGCGCTGATCCTCACCACGGTCTTCACCATCATCGGCACGCTGCAACTGTTCGCAGAACCACTGGTGCTCCGGCCCGTCTCATCGAGCATCGACAGCGCCTACACCCCCAACCTCAGCGCCTACAACGAGGCGTTCACCAACGACAACTACCACCTCGCCGCCGCCGAGGCAGTGCTGCTCGCCCTCGCCGCGTTCGCGCTCTCCTTCGGTTTCCTGCGGCTGATCAACAAGAGAGGTGGGGACGCGTGAGTCTCCAGACACCGGCCCGCACGGTCCCGCCACGGGGCGAGACGCCGGCCTCCGACGACGGCACGACGCCGCACAGCGGCATCACCGGGGTCACCACGCGCAGTCGCATCCTGGTCACCGGCCTGCTCGTGGCGGCCGCCGGGTACTTCCTGCTCCCGGTGTACTGGCTGGCCGTGGCCTCCACCAAGTCCACCGGCAGCCTGTTCGGCAGCTTCGGGTTGTGGTTCTCCCACCCCCAGTTCCTGAGCAACCTGCACCGGGTGGTCACCTACGACCATGCGATCTACCTGCGCTGGGCCGCCAACAGCCTGCTGTACGCGGGCGTCGGCGCAGGCGTGGCAACGCTTCTGGCCGCGATGTCCGGCTACGCGCTGGCCAAGTTCTCCTTCGCCGGCCGCGACACGATCTTCAACATCGTGCTGGGTGGCGTCCTGATCCCCGCCACGGCGCTGGCGCTGCCCATGTACCTGCTGTTCAGCAAGGCAGGCCTGGCCAACACCTACTGGGCCGTCCTGCTGCCGAGCTTCGTCAGTCCCTTCGGCGTGTACCTGTGCCGGATCTACGCCGCGGCATCCATACCGGACGAGCTGTTGGAGGCGGCCCGTATCGACGGCGCGGGAGAGATCCGCATCTTCACGGTCGTTGTGCTGCGCATCATGACCCCCGCCCTGGTGACGATCTTCCTCTTCCAGTTCGTCGGCATCTGGAACAACTACTTCCTCCCGCTGGTCATGCTGTCCGACTCCAAGCTGTACCCCATCACCCTCGGTCTGACGTCGTGGCAGTCCTTCGCCGACCGCCAACCGCAGCTCTACCAGATGACCGTCGGAGGTGCCTTCGTCTCCGTCGTCCCTCTGATGATCGCCATGGTCGCCCTGCAGCGCTTCTGGCGCAGCGGTCTGACCGAGGGCAGCGTCAAGGGCTGACGCCGGGCGGTGTCACGGGCCGAGAACCAGATGGTTGGAGGGGGGAGGGGCGGTCCGCCCCTCCCCCCTCCAGCCGTTCGACACTTACTCGCCGCCCGGACCGGCGGCCTTGCGGAACGCGTCGTAGACGAGCTTGGGTCGCTCCTCGGCGAACGTGAGCAGGCCCATCACGGAGATGCCGTTGTAGGACTGGTTGTATCCGGCCCGCTCCTTGTAGTCCTTGAGGACCCAGTAGGTGAAACCGGCGACGAACTCGCTGCGTGCAGTCACCTGCGCCCAGTGGGCCGTGAAGCTCGCCGACTGCCATTCCTCGGTGCCCTGCGTGGTGTCGGGACCGTGGGTGCCGGCCACGGACCAGGTGCCGTTCTCGGTGATCAGGATCGGCTTGCCGGGGTACTTCGCGTGCACCGCGTCGAGCGTGGGGCCGAGGTCGGCGTCCTTGCCGTAGAAGTAACCGAAGTACTCGTTGAACCCGATCACGTCGGCGAGGTCGAAGGCGGGGTCGTTGCTGGTGTTGGACGCCCAGGTCACGGGGCGGGCGGTGAGGTCGACCGCCTTCACGGCCGCCTTGAGGTCGGCGAGCCAGGCCCGGTAGACGGGCGCGCCGTCGGCGTCGATCTCCGACTCGTTCTGGAGTCCCCAGAGGATCACCGAGGGGTGGTTGTGCTGGTTCCACGCCATGGTCAGGGCCAGGGCGCGGGCGAGGCCGTAACGCTCGGTCTGCAGCTTTTCCTGTGCGGTGTTGAGCCACATGGTGTCGATGTCGTCCATCACCAGCACGCCGTGCTCGTCCGCCCAGTCGTAGACGTACGGGTGGCGGTTGTAGACGCAGTTGCGGATGAAGTTGGCGCCCAGGGTCGTGAGGTGGCCCAGTTCCCGGTCGTACTCGGTCGGCGTCATCGCCCTGCCGTGCGCGGCTGTCTCCTCGTGCCAGTTGAGGCCCTTGAGGAACAGGGGCCTGCCGTTCAGCCGCAACTGGGCGTCGGCGACGGTCAGTTCGCGTACGCCGTACTTGGTGGAGAGCGTGTCCACCCGCGTCCCCGAGTACCGCCCGGCGGTCAGGGTGGCGCGGGCGGTGAGCGTGTGCGGCGAGGCCGGGCTCCATCGCGGGGCGCCTGGCACGCGGAGCACGACCCGTACGACACCCGCCGATCGGGCCGCGATCCGGGCCGGGACCACGGCGGGGCTGCCGCTGCTCTCCCGGCCGGGATCGAGTGTGACCTGGCCGTCGAAGTCGGAGGTCCCGTGGTTCTCGATGACCGCGTGTGCCTCTAGGCGCCCGTTCGCGGCGGACACGAGCAGTTTGGCGATGGTGACCTGCGGGACCGCCTCGATCCAGGCCGAGCGGGTCAGCCCCGCGTAGGGCCAGTAGTCGACGGGCTTGTACGGGAGTTCGTGGTCGTCGGTGACCGGCTGTGGAGCGGAGGCCGTGTAGTCGGTGTAGCTCGCCCGGCGGAAGACCCGCACGGCGATCGTCTGGCGCTTTCCCGGCCGGAGCGCCCCCGCGACCGGCAGCGCGAAGGGCGCGTTGGCGCCCTCATGCTTGCCGAGGTGCGTGCCGTCGACCCAGACCTCGGCGCTGTAGCCGGCGGCCAGGAAGGCGATACGGACGTGCCGGGCACGCCAGGACGCGGGTACGTCGACGGTGGTGCGGTACCAGGCGTAGCCGTCGGTGAATGCCGTGCCCTGGCCGAAGGGAGCGGTCTCCGAGCCGAAGCCGGGCGTGTCCAGCAGGTCCCAGGCCGCCGGAACATCGATGCGATCCCACCCCCGGTCGTCGTGGTGCGGGGACTGCCAGCCCTCGTCGAGCCCCTGGTCGGCGGGGTCGAACCGGAAGCGCCACCGCTTGTCCAGGGACAGGTAGTCGCGCGTGGGCTCATGGGTGCGCCAACCGTCGAAGGCCGGGAGCACCGTGCCGTACTGGAAGACGACGCTGGTGCCGCCGATGTCCCGCACATGGGTGCCGGAGGGTTCGGTGGCGGGGTGGGTGTCGAGCACCGGGCCGGTCGCGGCGGCCGCGGTCGTACCGTCTGCCGCTCGCGCCGTCTGAGGCCAGGCCGGCAGGGCGACGAAGGCGGCGGCGCCGAGCGCCGTGACGACGGTGCGCCGGGACGGATGGATGGATTCGGTCATGACGGGCGGCTCCTTGAGACACGTACGTGTTCGTCCGCCCCACAGCCTGGACAACCCCGCCACCCCCGGTCAAGGATTATTCATAAATAATGAATTGAGCTAGCGTGGTGCCGTCGAGCCGCCGACGGCGCCTTTCCGTACACGAACGACGGGTGACCCCATGACCACCGCATCGCAGCAAGCCACCACGCCCGGGCCCACCGACCGACTGGCCATCACCTTGTGGGACTTCAGCTGGTACACGCAGGCCGGAGCCGGTGAGCCCTTCGCCGACCTCGACCGCGCCTTCGCCGAGACGGTGGATCGGGGCTTCAACACGGTGCGGATCTGTGCCATGCCCTTCCTGTTGTTCTCCGGACGCGTCCACGAGTCCGAGACCCTCCAAGTACGCGGCCTGGGCGAGCAGTTCGGACAACGGACCCGCTGGTACGACGTGCGCGGCGGTTACCCGCTGGATGGCCGCCGCCGGCTCGTCGAGCTGTTCGAGGCGGCCGCCCGCCATGACTGCAAGGTGATCGTCTCCTCGTGGGAGTACCAGCAGTCCCCCAGCTTCGCCGACACCGACACCTGGCACCGCGCCCTGGCGGCGGTCCCCGGCCCGGACCGCGCCGAGGCGGTGGCCGACGCCCTCGCCGACCTGCTGGACTTCCTCACCGAGCGCGGACTGGCCGACCGCGTTGCCTACGTCGAAGTGCACAACGAGGTCGACAACTGCGACCTCGTACCGGCCGACGGCACCCCCGGCCACTACGCCCGGCTGCGCGGCCCCCTCGAACGCGCCGTGAAACTGCTGCAGGCCCGCCACCCCGCCATCCCCGTCACCTACTCACTGGGCGAACCCTGGCCCGACGAACTCGGCGACCTGCCCGAACAGGCTCAGATCGCCCACTTCCACTTCTACGTCTACGGCGTCCTCGGCGCGCTCTACGAGGCGGTGGGTCTCGGCCACGGCACCGAGGCGGCGCCCGAGACCGCCTCCTGGCCGACCCCCGAACTGGCCGCCATGCTGCGCCCCGACGCGCCGGCCTTCGCCGACTACCAGCCGGACGAACCGTGGCGCCTGGCCGCCACGGGCATCCCGCGCGAACTGTTCTACGCGCACGACTGGGTGGACCCCGACCGCTGGGACCTGTGGCTCTACGAGAACTATCCGACGCACCGGCAGGCCATGCGGGACACGCTGGCCGGGTGGGTCGACTCCGTCGCCGACTTCGCCCGCCTGCGCGGCATTCCCGCCGTCCTCGGTGAGGGCGTCGTGGGGTACACGCCTCTCCTGACACGCTTCGAGGAGGACGCCGTCGGCAAGGACATCGCCGAGTTCGTCGTCGACCGCTGCCTCGCGGCAGGCTTCCAAGGCGTCGTCCTGACCTCCAACGCCGCTCCGCACCACCCCATGTGGCACACCGACCGGGCCTGGATGCGGCGGGTCAACGCCCGCGTCACCGCGGGCTGAACACCAGGATCCACTTCGCCGCCGACGCAACCGATACCTGCCTGGGCAGGCGGTCCCTTCGATCGAAGGGACCGCCTGCCCAGTCACCGCCGGAGTGCGGGTCAGGCCCCCGGGTGCAGCCCGAGCGAGCCTGGCGACGGGTCTCCCTTGACCTCTCCGAAGTAGAGGGCGAAAGTCTGCTTCCAGCGCTCGACCGCCGTGCGGTCTGCCATGAAGCGGGGGAATCCGTCGAGGTTGCCGTTCGGGTACTGCCAGATGGGCTTCAGGCCCGCCGGCGGGGTGACATCCGTGCGGACGGACCAGCCGTTGGTGGCGACCTGCTGCTCTCCGGTGGACAGCCGCCAGTTGAGGTACAGCTTGGCCGCGGTCGGGTTCTTGGCCTGCTTCAGGATGGCGGCCCGCTGCCCCCAGGACATGAACGGCGTCTTCTCGTCGGGGAGCACCCACTTGACGGGCCCGGTGGCCAGGGCAGCGCCGGAGCCGCCGACGCCGATGGCCTTCTGCCCACTGGTGACGGCGTCGCGGGGAGTGAAGCTGCCGCGCGCGAACTGCACGTCCTGCGCGGCCAGCCGGGCCAGCCAGTCCCAGCCGTACTTCTGCACGTAGAGCGTGTAGAGGTAGAGGGCCGCGTCGTCGTCGTGGGGGTAGGACGAGGCGATCTTCCCCTTCCACTTGGTGTCGACAAGGTCGAGGGGGCTGGTGGGCGCGTCCGAACCGACCGCCGCCGGGCCGTACATGTAGCTGAAGGCGGCCACCTGGACGGCGACCCAGGCACCGTGCGGGTCCTTGAAGGGGGCGTAGACCTTGGAGAATCCGGCCGGCTTGTAGGCGAGCAGACGGCCCTGCTCCGTCCAGCGCACGAAGTCCTGGACGGTCTGCAGCTGTACGACATCGGGTACGAGGGTGTCGGTGGCGAACTGGTTGTCCACGCGGACGTCGTGGTACTTGCTGTAGTCGACGACCACCGTCAGGTCGATCCCGGGAAAACGACTCTTGAAGCCGCTGCGGAGGCCGTCCGCCTGCGTCGAGACGTCACCGCCCGCGTAGATCACGAGCTTTCCGCCCTCCGCGAGGGCGTCCTGGTACAGCTCGTCGAGCGTGCGGGTCTCCTCGACGCCTCCTGGCCTGCGGGCGTCGGTGGACGCTGCGGCGGGGGAGGCTGTGGCGGCGGCCGTACCTAAGCCGAGCACGGCACCCGCGCCGGTGACGAGCAGACGGCGTCGGCTGGGAAGGCTGGTCATGTGGGGGAACCTTTCTGAGGGGAAAAACAAGGGTCGGTGCGGCGGCGCCCGAGTGTTGTGGCACGCCGACACCACGAAGCACGGCACAAGACGGCCGCGAGCTGGTCGGATGAGCCAGATGCGGTGAGCGGCCGGAGGGGATGCGGACAAGGTGCGCGGCCTGAGCGGCCCGCTCCTCCCGGACGGCCGCCGGCCTGGCCGGGTCCGCCGTGGCCACGACGGGTGAGCGGAAGGCCGGCGGAAGCAACCGTGTACCAGGGACGAGGTGGCGTTCGCCCGGAGCATCCTCAACTCAAGTGCGGGCCGTGTGCCGCGACATGTGCCGCGACACACGGCGGGGTGGTGCAGAAGAAGGTGACGGCGGGTCGCTCGACTCGCGATGCGGGCCGGTCCCGGCGCCACTGCGGTCGCGGAACTCAGAACATGGTGTTGTCGTTGGCGCTCTTCTCGGGCACCTCCTGGATCACGTCCCAGTGCTCGACGATCTTTCCGTCGGCGAGTCGCCAGAAGTCCGCGACGGCCATGCCCCGGTCACCGGGCTTGAGATGCAGGTTGCTGTGGGTAACTACCAGGTCCCCTTCGGCGACGGCACGCTTGATGTCCAGGCGCAGGTCGGGGAACTGACCGCGCAGCCAGTGGACGTAACCGACGAACGCCTGCGGACTGTCCTGCGCCTCCGGATTGTGCTGGGTGTAGGTCTCGCCGAGATGCGCGGCGGCTGCCTCTTCCGGCTGGTAGTCGTTGAACGCCTGCTCGTAAAACGCGATGACGAGCGCCTTGTTGTCGGCTGCGGACATGTGCTTCTCCTGTCTTCGGGTGCTGGACTGTGTGTCTAGACGGTCATGGCCTCCCGCACGAGTGCGGTGTCGACGAACTGCTCGAAGCGGACGATGAGTCCACCCCGTACGACGAAGTGGTGGGCGACGCGCACATCGACCGGTTTGCCGGTGGCCTTGTTGACGGCGGTGTAGCGGGCCAGGACGACGACGTTCTCGCCGTCGACGACGTAGGTGTCGTCGTGGGCGGCCCAGC